>CAYFUQ010000058.1:10668-15338 GCA_964346415.1 uncultured Proteiniphilum sp. | reverse complement strand
TTTGCACCCATTTTTTTATTGTCTTTTATCTGTTTTGTGAATTTTTCGGGTTAACTTCCACACTCCACGTTCCCGAGCCCACGTTCTCTACAACGGCATAATTACCCTTCTTTTTGTATTTCACCTTTTGGTTGTTCACCACAAGGCTCTGCCTTGAGGAATAGTAGGGTAGGTATAAATCAGCTGTAGTGTGTCCCGGGATTTCAACTTCCATTGCGAATGACTGTCCCGGTTGGTTTTCAAACTTAACAAACACATCACCCCTGATTGTAGGGTGCTTTATGCTTGCGTGAGTAAGCGTGGACGGCTGAGGTTTGATAATAAATTTGCCAAAGCCAGGCTCCAAAGGTTCAATCCCCATCAGCTTTCGTGGAATCACATTGGCAGGCGCGGCACCCCAGGCATGATTCCAATCCTGATTGGGCTTGTACTTTATGTCCCACGCCTCGGTAGTGATGGTAGATCCACTCGCAATCATATTATACCAGCTTCTTTCAGAAGTAGAGCTAAGCAGTTCAAGACCATAGTCACCATCGTTATAGTTATACAGAGCATCCATCAGAAACTGCGATCCATATACGCTGCAAGCCATCTTGCGCGAACGGATAAACTCCAAAACACTATCTACATTGCCTGCCGGAACCAAACCAAGGGCAAGGGGGAACATATTGGCATGCAGTGAGGCATGGTCAGTGCCAATCCCATCAACATACACACCTCTCTTTTTATCGAACAGCTTTTGATTGAAATTCCTTTTCAACCTTTCAGCCTGTTGCTTAAATGAATTATAATCATCCTGCTTGTTAAGAAGCTGAGCCACCTGTTGCATAATAACCAGCGAACGATAATGAAACGCATTCACTACAGTGTTTATATCCTCAAAGACATAACCGTCGGCTTCGCCGCCCTCATCCTTTTCCAACCCTAATATACCCGTGTGCGGCCAGTCAACTATATCATTCAACGTGCCGTCGAAGTGAATAGACTTCAACACCTCAGGCGTCACCTTGCCCGTGCGTGTGCTGATAAAGCCATCATCATCTGCAAGAGCAGTAAGAGTCTTAGCCTTCAGGTCATCATAAAAGTGAACGAGTGAAGAACTGTTGCCCGTATATTTATAATCCTCCCAGGCAATAAGCACAGATTGCAATATCCACTCGGTGGGCCATGTTGGCCGGCGAATCAGATACTCATGTGATCTGCGTGCAAGACTAAATTCCCTCTCCACACCATAGTGCGACAATTGATTAATCAACACGTCAGCTTCATAGGGAATCCTCTCTCTGTCGCCATCCACATAGATACCGGCAAATGAAGTGGCCTTGATGGAATACTTGCTGATATCCCAAACCTGATTCAACACGGTGTCAGAGCTATGGAAGTAAGAATCGTCATCGTTGAACGGATAGATAACCGTTTCTCTCTTAATGTCTTCAATCTTTATGCCCGACGTCAAGCCCTCAATCTCACAATAGCGAAAGGGAGTAACCTCACCCACATAGTCAGGCATAAGAATAGCCTGCGAACCGGTGTTTCTCTGGTCGGCTATGATATTAATAATATATGTGTGCAATCCCTTTAGGAGTTTAAGGTCATAAGAAGAATAACGAATGGTGCCGCCCGGCTCTCTGTCCACACGATTATTGATACTTTTCTCACCAAGGTGAATGGTGAGGCTTTCATTAGCTTCTGATGCAAATACTCTCACTACGACCCTGCCAAATGAAGCAAGACCAAAGTCGGCAAAGAGATGGTCATTCTCACCGGTGACAATGTCTTTGGGAGACTCGTCATACTTTTGCAACAGATATCCGTCAGTATAGTAATCTAATAGTTCGCCCGCCGTTGCAAAAGCAGAGTAGTCGGAGTAGTTGGACTCATTACCATGATTGTCCCACGTTTTCACTCTCCAAAAATACACCTTGCCCGGCTCTAAAGCGTTGCCCTCATATTTAATGTTGACAGATTCGTTGCTTAGCACTTTCCCCGAGTCCCACACATTGCCTGTGTTGTTTAAGATATTATCTTTATTGTCTGCAACTATTATTTGATAAGCAGTTTGCAGTGTGTTGTTGGTTCCGCTCTTCAGCATCCAGCCCAGGTGTGGCTGTTTGGTCTTTATCTCAACAGTGTTGAAGTTGTCGCCATATTTGTCAATATCTTCCAGCAACACCGATGTGGGGTATCCGTTGTGATACACCCTGTCGGTGTTTTGCAGAAAGTTGACAGAAAGATTATTGGTGATTAATTCGTTATCTGCTTTGCCCGTTACGCTGAATACAGAAAACAGAACTACAATAAGCATTTTAAATTTATCGGAGTATGTCATTGTCTGTTGTATTTAATATAATAAGGAGAAACAAAAAAAATCGCAGAGTATATTGCTTATACCCCGCGATTTTTGATATTTATCAGTCTAAAATCATTACTTCTTTTCAGTAAGAACGATTCCCAATTCATCAAGTTGTTCTTGCGAAACTGTTGCCGGCGCATCAATCATCACGTCGCGCCCCGAGTTGTTTTTGGGGAATGCGATGCAATCGCGAATGCTGTCCAGACCTGCAAAAATAGACACGAAGCGATCCAGACCAAAAGCAATGCCACCATGGGGTGGGGCTCCATATTGGAAGGCATCCATCAGGAAGCCAAACTGCTCTTGAGCGCTCTCATCACTGAATCCGAGAACAGAAAACATTTTCTTTTGCAATTCACTGTCGTGAATACGGATAGAGCCGCCACCCACTTCAACACCATTGATAACCATATCGTAAGCATTGGCACGAACGGCAGCCGGGTCGCTGTCGAGCAGTGAAATATCCTCAGCCTTAGGCGAGGTGAAGGGATGGTGCTTGGCAAAGAATCTGCCCAGCTCTTCGTCTTTTTCCAATAGTGGGAAGTCAACTACCCACAGACATTTATAATTATTCTTGTCGCGTAGTCCCAGTCTCGAGCCCATCTCAAGGCGAAGCTCGCCCAGTTGTTCCTGAGTTTCTACAGTTTCACCCGCCATCACCAGAATCAAGTCGCCCGGCTTGGCATTGCAGCGCTCTGCCCATTTCTTCAGGTCATCCTCGCTGTAGAATTTGTCAACCGACGACTTCAGGCTTCCGTCCTCATTATAGCGCAGGTAAATCATACCCTTGGCACCAATCTGCGGACGCTTCACAAAGTTAATAAGCTCGTCAACCTGCTTGCGTGTATAAGAAGCGCAGCCTTCGGCACAAATTGCACCCACATATTCTGCAGAGTCAAACACTACGAAATCACGCCCCTCGGTCAGGTCTTTCATCTCCACAAACTCCATCCCAAAGCGGATGTCCGGTTTGTCGGAACCATAAAGACGCATTGCATCGGCATAGCTTATGCGGGGGAAATCTTCAATTTCCACTCCCTTCAGAGATTTAAACAAGTGCTTGGTTAATTCCTCAAACATACTTAGCACATCTTCCTGATCCACAAACGACATTTCGCAGTCTATCTGTGTAAACTCAGGCTGACGGTCGGCACGCAGGTCTTCGTCCCTAAAGCATTTCACAATCTGAAAGTATCGGTCGAAGCCTGACACCATCAACAGCTGTTTGAACAGCTGTGGCGACTGAGGCAAAGCATAAAACTCTCCCTCATTCATGCGCGAAGGAACAATAAAGTCGCGGGCACCCTCAGGAGTAGATGCAATCAACATAGGAGTCTCCACCTCAAGGAAATCTCTTTCGTCAAGAAATTTACGAGTCTCGAACGCCATCTTATGACGCAGTTCCAGATTTTGTCTCACCACATCGCGGCGTAAATCCAGATATCTGTATTTCATGCGAAGATCATCGCCACCGTCAGATTCGGTTTCTATAGTAAATGGCGGAGTCTTCGATTTGTTTAGCACTTTTATTTCTGAAGTGATAATTTCGATTTCACCTGTTGGTATATTTTTGTTTTTGCTTGAACGCTCCTGCACACTGCCTGTGGCGCGGATTACCCATTCGCGGCCCAGTTTGTTGGCCTGTTCAAATAAATCGTGATTGGTGTCCTGATTAAACGATAGTTGAGTCACTCCATATCTGTCCCTAAGGTCGATAAAAGTCATCCCCCCCATTTTTCTTATTCTGTGTACCCAACCCGAAAGTGTAACGTTTTTGTCAATATCGGCGATTCTTAGTTCGCCACATGTTCTGTTCCTATACATATTTAGACTATTTGTCGTTTATTTAGGATGCAAATTTAGTAATTTATACCGTTAAACCACTATTTTTTGAAAAAAAGAGAAAAAGATTTGGAGGTTACAAAACAATGCTATATCTTTGCAGTCGTTTTGAAAGAAACAACACCGCGGGGTGTAGCACAGTCCGGTTAGTGTGCCTGGTTTGGGACCAGGAGGTCGTGAGTTCGAATCCCACCACCCCGACAGAATAAGATAAGCATTTGTGAGCAATCATAGATGCTTTTTTTGTTATCTCTCCTTTACATTATTTGAATCCAGTATTATAATTTTATACTATTAATCGATTTCGTGAACCCCTCTGCTGAAACGCAGGATACTTTCTTGATGTTGAGAATCCTTCTGCCCAAACGCAGAAGACCTTCACGATGTTGAGAAACCTCTCTGCTCAGGCGCAGTAATCATTTCTGATGTTGAGTAACCCTTCTGCCCAAACGCATAAACCTTTACCGATGTTGAG
>CAYFUQ010000058.1:0-10568 GCA_964346415.1 uncultured Proteiniphilum sp. | reverse complement strand
TTCTGATGTTGAGTAACCCTTCTGCCCAAACGCATAAACCTTTACCGATGTTGAGAAACATTCCTACCCAAACGCAGGGTATATTTCTGATATCGAGTAACCACTCTGCCCAAACGCAGGAAACATTTCTGATGTCGAGTAACCTTTCTGCTCAAACGCAGAAGACTTTTCTGATATTGAGTAACCCTTCTGCCCAAACGCAGAAGACTTTTCTGATGTCAAGAAACCTTTCTGCCCAAACGCAGGAAACTTTCTCGACATGGGAAATTGACAAAGAAAAAGTGCAAAGCATCAATGTGGCGTCTTAAACGCGTTAATAGATGTTGCTACACTGTTTTAACACATGAAATAGGTTGTTGTGATTATCAAAACTGAATTTCATCCGACTCAATCAAAATCACGCCGTTGGCGTAAAGCTCATCCAGAGTCTTCTTATCGTCGCCCGGCTCAAGATTTACCGCACGTATGGCATCGGTGACCACGTATGTATGCAGTCCGCCCCTTACTGCATCCAGCGCCGAAGCACGCACACAATAGTCGGTGGCAAGCCCCGTCACGTACACACTGCCTATGTTATTTTCTTTCAGATAGTCGGTCAGCGACGTATTCGTAGCCTCGAAAGCCGAATATCCGTCGTCCTTGTTTTCAGTACCCTTCAGCAGCTTCAGATCTATTTTTTCCACATCCAGCTCCGGATGAAAGGCTGAGCCGTTGGTGTCGGCAACGCAATGCACAGGCCACTTCTCAAAGTGAACCGTGTCGGTAGGATGCCAATCTTGTGTAGAAATCACAAAGTCAAACTTGTCGGCAATGCTGTTAATAACCGGTACCACCATATCTCCCTCTTTGACAGCCAATGAACCGCCAGGACAAAAATCGTTTTGAACGTCAACAATTAATAATGCTTTCTTCATATTTGATGTTGTTTTTAGAATATTCCATTAATTATATGAGTGTGAAGATAGTCAATTATTCCGACATTATGCCCTGCACTCAAATTCGCAACTCCACACTATTGTTTAAATTCATCATTTATAACTATTTGTTCTTCACTTTGTTCGCCAAATGAATTATTTTTGCATAAACAAATCAGCACTAAATTTGTTTATTAGCCGGAGAGATGAAAATCTCTTTTTATTTTTGCACAGATTTCAAAGATCAATAATTTTTTAAAAACATGAACGAAATAGATCAGGATAAGATATTAGATGAAGTTACCAGTCAGGAGTATAAGTATGGTTTTGTTACCGATGTAGAAACTTTCACAATAGACAAGGGGTTGAACGAAGATGTGATTCGCACCATCTCCCGCAAGAAAGAAGAGCCCGAGTGGCTGCTTGATTTCAGACTGAAAGCTTTTGAATATTGGAAAACTATGGAGCATCCCGATTGGGCTAAGCTGAATATTCCACCTATTGATTTTCAGGATATAATCTATTATGCCGACCCGACAAACAAGAAGAAACTCGACAGTCTGGACGATGTAGATCCCGAGCTGCTTGATACTTTCAACCGCCTGGGTATCCCGCTCGAAGAGCAGAAGATGCTGACGGGAGTCGCAGTAGATGCCGTGATGGACAGTGTGTCTATCAAGACAACTTTCAAAGAGGTGTTGGCAGAAAAAGGAATTATCTTTAGCTCATTCAGCGATGCGGTGAAAAGTCACCCCGACCTGGTGAAGAAATATCTGGGAACTGTGGTTCCCTACAAAGACAACTATTATGCTGCCCTCAATTCGGCAGTATTTAGCGACGGCTCATTTGTATATATCCCCAAAGGAGTGAGATGTCCGATGGAGCTGTCAACATATTTCCGTATCAACACGGCCAACACTGGGCAGTTTGAGCGCACGCTCATCATTGCCGAAGACGATTCGTATGTGAGCTATCTGGAAGGTTGTACAGCACCCATGCGTGATGAGAACCAACTGCATGCCGCTATCGTTGAGCTGGTAGCCTTCGACAATGCAGAGATTAAATACTCAACCGTTCAAAACTGGTATCCCGGTGATAAGAATGGAGTGGGGGGAGTTTATAACTTTGTAACCAAACGTGGTATCTGTAAAGGAAAAGCCTCGAAGATATCGTGGACTCAGGTAGAGACAGGCTCGGCCGTTACCTGGAAATATCCGTCATGTATCCTTGCAGGCGATGATTCGGTAGGCGAGTTCTACTCGGTGGCAGTGACCAACAACTTCCAGCAGGCAGATACGGGCACCAAGATGATACACCTCGGAAAGAACACCCGAAGCCGTATCGTTTCAAAAGGTATCTCGGCAGGAAGCAGCCACAACACTTATCGCGGCCTGGTGAGAGTGAACAAGAAAGCCGAAAATGCACGTAATCACACGCAGTGTGACAGTATGCTGCTTACCGACTATTGCGGAGCACACACTTTCCCCTACACCGACATTCAAAACCCTACGGCAGTGCTTGAGCACGAGGCAACCACTTCCAAAATCAGCGAAGATCAGATCTTCTACTGCAACCAGCGCGGTCTGGGCGAAGAGGAAGCCATCGGCCTCATTGTAAACGGATACGTAAGAGATGTAATAAACAAACTGCCCATGGAGTTCGCTGTGGAAGCTCAAAAGCTGCTTCAAATCAGCCTTGAGGGCAGTGTGGGATAACTCCTCAATGAAATATATAATTGTAAAGCGACCTTAGGGTCGCTTTTTTTGTGGGTTGAGGTGAGAAGTAACACATGTGTTCCAATCTGTTTTTTTTGATTAAAACATCAAATCCCTAGCTAGTTATTGAAATTATTGTAACTTTGACGCAATTATTAACATTAATCACTGTTTTAATTTCAATTATTTACAATTTATGAAGCTAAGTGGAAAGACTCGTACTGAGCATGATTTGTTGGGCAACAGAGAAGTACCCGTGGAATATTACTATGGAGTGCAAACGTTAAGAGCTGTTGAAAACTTTAATATAAGCCGTTCCAAACTATATCATTATCCTCATATTATTAAAGGACTTGCCGATGTGAAAGCTGCATCAGCTCTTGCCAATCACAAGCTGGGAATGCTTGATGAGTCAATAAAAGATGCAATTGTGGAGGCTTGTGCCGAAATCAAAGCAGGCAACTTGCATGACCACTTTGTGGTGGATATGATTCAGGGAGGTGCAGGCACATCTACCAATATGAACGCCAATGAGGTAATTGCCAATCGTGCGCTCGAAATATTGGGTTATGAAAAAGGTGATTATAAACATTGCCATCCCAACAATCATGTGAATCTTTCGCAATCTACCAACGATGCATATCCATCGGCTCTCAACCTGGGTTTGTATCACAGTATGGGAGATTTGATTGAGTCACTGAAATTGATAATAGATGCATTCAGAGCAAAAGGCAAAGAGTTTGCCCACATTATAAAGATGGGGCGTACGCAATTGCAAGACGCAGTGCCCATGACTTTGGGGCAGGAGTTTGAGGCTTTTGCAGCAACTTTGGAAGATGAAATCTCAAGACTCGAAGACAGGCGCAAGCAACTATTGTCGGTAAATATGGGTGCAACAGCTATTGGTACAGGTATCAATGCCGACCCTGACTTTACACGTGTTTGCACTGAATTTCTCAGAGAGACTTCGGGACTGCCGGTAGTTGCAGCAGAAAATCTTATTGTGGCAACATCCGATACGGGGATTTATGTGATGAACTCTGCAGTGGTAAAACGAGTTGCAATAAAATTATCCAAGATATCCAACGACTTGCGACTGCTTTCGTCAGGACCGCGCACAGGGATTAACGAGATTAATCTGCCACCTATGCAACCGGGTTCGTCAATTATGCCGGGTAAGGTGAATCCCGTGATTCCCGAAGTAGTAAATCAGATTGCATTCAAAGTTATTGGCAACGACCTCACGGTTACCATTGCTTCAGAAGCAGGGCAGCTGCAACTAAACGTGATGGAGCCAATCATGATTCAATCTATCTTGCAGAACATAGAATATCTTATAAATGGTATTGAGACATTGCGTACAAAATGTGTTGTGGGTATCACCGCTAATGAAGAACGTTGCCGCGAACTGACTATGAATAGTATTGGTCTGGTGACTGCGCTCAACCCTTATCTTGGCTATGATGTCTCGACTCAGCTTGCAGCCGAGGCTCTGCTAACCGGCAAGGGTGTTTATGAGCTTATTCTGGAAAACGGATTGATGGATAAAGAAAAACTTGATGATATCCTGAAACCTGAGAATATGATACAACCAAGAAAGATGAAATAAATTCTTTCTTGAATATACCATGAAACTTATAAGGCTCCTTATTAACTGTTAAGGAGCCTTATATATTTTATAGCGTGATTTGAAAGTATATTTCAAAATATGAAATGTGAGTCTTTGACTAAGTTTGTTTTAATGTCTTCACTCTTTTGCGGCTTCTCGTCTTGCGCTTGCAATTTTCCATCTGTAAACAATCACTGTGGTTGCGAAATAAAAAGCGGTTTGAGTCCAAAGACCTATGTATTCCATACTTATTTGTGACAGATCTGCACCCATTGAATTGATTTTTATGTAGGCGTTGATTCCGAATGTGGAAGGAATCATCATGCTGAGCACTCTCCAAAATGGATTAACACTGGAAAGAGGCCATGACGAACCTGATAAAAACAGGAAGATGAGCGAGGTGAAAAGGAATACCACGAATCCTGTTTCCCTATTTCTGACGAAAACGGACAACGTCATCGCAAAAAAGATGGCAGCGAGAAGAAACGGAATAATCAATGTCAGCAGGTCCATCGGATCACCAATTCGTGGCAGGTTGAACAATCTGGGAATAACTCCCAGAATGTAGGAGGCCACCACCAGATACCACGAGAAGTAACAGAGCGACTTGCCGACTACAACATGGTAAACCGTTTTGCGACTTTTTGGTGGGACCAGCGTGCGCAGAGTATTTTCTTCGCGTGCGGTGCCTGCCGACATGGAGATACCGAAGAGCAGTGTTTGATGTATAATCAATATCAGCAGTGCCGGAACCAGAAAACTGGCATAACCCATCGGTTCGTTGAACAGGATAACTGCATTGCTCTTGAATGGATTGGCTGCCACTTCGGCTTCGCGACCAGTGATGCCGGCAGCGTTTAGGCGTTCCATTTTCACCTGATCTCCCAATTCCATAACTGCGAAATTAGTTCCCAACGTCAGAGTTCTGTAAAAGAGGAAGCTGCTCATGTCTGCATAAGATGATATCGTTGCCTGTTCCATGCGGTTGATCTTGTTGCTGTAATCAGACGGAATGTATATGGCTCCGTGAATTTGTCTTTTGTATAGTGCATCTTTCACTTCTTCCATATTGGAGAATAGATAAGAGACTTTTAAATCGGGTGTGGCATCTATTGCACGTATCAAATCGCGCGAATGCACACTGTTGGAATGGTCAACAACTGCGATAGGCATGTCGTGGATGGTCTCGTTGAGATAAATCACGCCATAAAGAAGTGGGTAGACTAGTGTTGCTATAAGAAAAATAAGCATCACGCCCGAATCCTTGAGCAGTCGCTTATACTCTTCCAAAGTCACACTTAATATGATAAGCAGATGTTTGAAATAATCCTTCCAGGATTTGTTTGTATTGTTCATTTAAAATCTGTACTCCTATTTTGACGGATAATTTAACTTAATCACCGCACTCTTCAATCGCTTGTAAACCAACAAGGGCAAAAGGAAGAATGTTGTTATCGCCACTAGATATATGGCTGAATAATGGAACGGTGCGCCATTCAATGCCTCATTGACATAGATCTTGAAGTAAAAGCGAACCGGGAATAGGTGCTGGAATATCTGCGCACCATAGGGCATAGCCTCCACGGGAAATGTAAATCCTGTGTAACTCACGCCAAGAATGGCATATACAGCTACCAAACTGATGGCTTCGCGCAATACCGGCAGCAGTCCTATGCAGAAGATACCTATCGCCTGATATGCAATCACATAAACTATGGTTGTAAATGAGAGACGAACCAAACTGCCGTTCATCGGGAAATGCATGTAGCGATAAAGAACCAGGTTGCCGATGATTCCCAATAGGGAGAACAGCAATGTATATGGCAACAGTTTTCCCGTCAGGGCTGCAAAAAATGACCCGTTTGCCGTTTGCAGCCATTGCGGTGTGGTTCTCATCTTCAGTTCATAACCGATAGAGAAAACCGTCATCAATAGGATAAGCATCTGCAAAATACCCGGAAGCAGCATATTAATCAGATATACGCCGTAATTGGTGTAAGGGTTTGCCAACAGATGGGTGTCCACCGAGATGGGCTGCAGCAATCCCATAAGTGTGCTTTCATCCGTTGTACCGCGCATCTCCAGCATGGTTTTCTGCACGAAAGCTGATCCCAGCTTACCGATATAGGTCAGTTCTTTGTAAATCAGTGATCCGGGAACCAGATAGGCATCGTTTACGTAATATGTGAAATCGGGCTGCTGTGATGACATCAACTTCCTTTCGAAATCTTTATCAACCATGAAGAAAGCATAAATATTGCCCCGTTGCATGGCATCCCTTGCTTCGTTATAATTGCTGAAATGTGTTACTGTGCCAATTTGTGGGTCCGCCTCGATATTGCGGATGAAGGTGCGTGACACATACGAGTTGTCGTGATCCACTACCCCCACAGCCATCGACTTGGGCAACCCTTCACTGAAGAAGGTGAGGAAAAACACGTAACTGAATATCATCACGAACACCGAGGAGAACAGATAGATTGGTCTTTCTATCATCCTCTTCCATTCACGATGCATCACAGCACGCACATTTGTAAAAAGTGACTTTGTCATCTGTCTATCGACTTTTCTTTTCTAAAACTGCAGACATACCCGGACGTAAGTCTTGAATTGGTTCTATCGGTTTTGCACGCACTTCAAATGTTTTGGCGTCAAACTGTCCGGTTGCTTTGGTTACTTTCCACGTCGCATAAGATGCCAATGCTTTAATATAGTTGATTTCCAGTTGTGCTGTTTGGTTCAATGCCGGAATGGTCACTTCAATTACTTCACCCATTTTCATGTCGCCCAACAGATCTTCCCGCACATTGAATGAGAACCAGATATCGTTGAGATCAACAATATTCATGATGGGAGCACCTGTACCCACCAATTCGCCCTGCGACGGGAACACTTCGCTCACTTCGCCCGAAATGGGAGAAACCAATACAGTTTCCAACAAGTAAGCTTCCACTTCACTGATAGCTCCCTGTGCCTTGTCCACCAAAGCAGACGATGCCAGTTTGTCTTCATTTTCAGCTCCGTTCTTAGCCATCATGTATTGTGATTTGGCAGCTGCTGCTGTTGCGTTTGCCGCTTTCAGATTTGCTTCTGCCTCATCTTTTTTCTGTGCAGTCATCACGCCTTTTTCAAAAAGACGCTGCACACGGTCGTATGACTTTTGTGCGATATCTACTCCGACTTCGGCTTTTTGCCACATCTCGTAGGCACCGTCCACCTGTTCCTGGCGTGCTCCCTTGTTGGCTTTTTGTTGTTGTGCAAGTGCAGCTGATCTTGCAGCAGATGCTTGTGCAAGTTTCGCCTGAACCTCAGGACTGTCTATCAAAACCAAAGTGTCTCCCGCTTTCACTTGCTGTCCTTCTGAAGCTAAGAGATTGAGGATACGACCTGGAACTTTTCCTGATATGCGTATTTCGGTTGCCTCGGCTGAGCCTTGTATCACATGTGCCTCGGGTTTGTAAACATACAGCCCGATGATAAAAATAACCACCACCACTACGGCGAGTCCGATGAGTGCAACTTGCATGTTGCGCTTGCTTTCCGTTACTTGTTTCATAAAATATAAATTTCTTTTTTTATTTTTCTTGTTGATGAATCTTTGTTTTGTTCTTATGGAATACGAAGTGTACCCTGTGATTTTTGGAGGTAAAGGTTGCTGAGCTTCACGTCGATGGCTGCATCAATATTTTCAGATTGTGCAGATAGCCATGCTGCTTGCGCAAGCAACACATCACTGGCTGTGATGACGCCTTCCCTAAATCCCTCTTCTGCATAATATAGGTTTTCCTGTGCGTGTTCTACGTTCTTTTGCGTTTGCAATTGCTTCTTTACGCTTTCGGATGCACGATAGGCGGTTTGACTAATTTGCAGTTCTATTTTCTCCTTTGCTTCTTCTAATTCTAATTTGGCAATCACCTTGCTTGCGCGTGATGCATTAAGGGTATGTACTCTTTCACCAAAATGAAATAATGGTACAGTGGCCACCACTCCGAAGGAAAACATACCATCGAATCTGGTGCTTAATCCATTAAATGAACTGGGGCTGGTTGCATGGTATCCACCTGTGAGAATCACGTTGGGTAGAAACCGTGAACGCATTATTTTCTCGTTTGATTGTGCAATATTCTGCTTTTGAGATAGCATTTTTATTTCGGGGCGATTATTCCACGCATCGTCAATCGGTACCAGGCTGAATAGTTCCGGCTCCTTGTCCAGCTCTTCATCTGCGAGTCGCATAATGGTGTCGAGCGGCAAACCACAAATTTGATTCAATGCCATGCGCGACATGCTCAGCCCGTTTTCTGCCTTGATGGTAGCCAGTTCAGCCTCGTTCAGTTTTACTTTTACCTGAAGGACATCGGCACGAGTTGCCAGTCCTTCTTCGTGAAGCGCTGTTACGTTGGTATCCAGTTTTGCAACAGCATGTTTCATCTCATGAGCCAGTTTTACTTTATTTTCCAAAGATATAACACGCCAGTAAGCTTCGTCCACTTCCTGGATTAGTTCGATTTGAGCATTTTCGGATTGCAGTCCTGCTATAGTCTCTGCGTATCCCGCAACTGCATATAGTTCCCTGATTTTTCCTCCCATATATAGTGGTTGCACGAAATTGATTCCACCCACGAAGATGTTGCTGATATCTATGTCCAGCGATTCTTTTGGGAGAAGTGCATAATTCTTCCAATTCAAATCTTCGGGATTCTTGGTCGGATCGAATGGTTTTCCCTGACTGTTCAATGGAACCGGATTACCATCTACCATTGTGAAGTTGTTGCTGATGGCTGCGTCGTCAAATGTGAATGTGCCGTCGGCATTAAACGTCGGTGTCGAGTTGGAGCTGACTCCGGTGCCAAAACTACCGTCAGATTGCTTCACACCCACGGGCAGGAGAGCATCGTTGGCAAGTATCGATAAGTTCTTTTGATTCCAGGTGTATCCACCCATTGCCGAAAAGTTGGGCAAGAAATGGGTGAAGGCAGCCTTCTTAAGTGAATTTGCGGCTTTTACATTCTCGGAGGCTATCTTTACCGAGGTGTTGTGTGTCAAAGCCAATTGCCTGAAATCCTCGATGTGATGAATGTCCTGTGCTGACAAAACGAATGTCACGCAAGACAAAATGCTTAATAGAGTTCTTCTCATTTTATAATAGTTGTATGAATAATAGTTGTGTAAACAACAATTTAGATTCAGTAGGGTTGATTAATTGATTATGGAATTCATTGTTCCAGGTTGCTTATGATTTTATTTAAAACCTTACGTGCGACGATTATATCCTCATCACTGATATCCATCAGGGCTTTGTCCACCACGGATTCTACTAATGAAGAAGCCTGCTCTCGCAATGTGCTTCCTTGTTGTGTGAGATGGATAAGGTTGATTCTCCGGTCTGTGGAGTGGCGTACGCGTACCACCAGTTTGTTCTTCTCCAAATTGTCGATTAATCGTGTCATGCTGGGTTTATCTTTTCCGGTAATAGTACACAGTTGTTGTTGTGTTATTTTGTCTTGTTTCCACAGGCAGGACATCACCGACCACTGTTCCGTGGTAAGGTTTACCTTCTCTTGTGCAAAGCTGCGCAAGAGTGCCCGATTGATGCTCGAGGATATCTTTCCGGTAAGGATGTCGAATACTTCTTGTTCGTTTACTTTCAAAATAGTTATTGTTTTTATAGTTGCAATACATATGGTTGTTTAAACAACTGTGCAAAGATAGAGAAAGTATTTTTAAATTGGCAAGGTCCTAGGTGATTTTATGATTTGTTTAATGTAGTTTTTGATTGATTTACATTTTGTCTCATTTACCTTGCTACTGTGAATACATGTAATAAATGAGATTTCAAGAAAAATGCAACCAATATTTGCAATATATATAAGGTTGTACTACTTTTGCCCTTAGAAATTTTGGTGTTACTCATTTCACAATTCTCCGAAATGCGTAATGAAAAGGGAATCAGGTGTAAGTCCTGAACAGACCCGCTGCTGTAAGCTCCATAAAAAGCTTTGTGCAAAGACTCAACAAATCCACTGCTCCGAATCGAAGGGGTGGGAAGGAGGCACAAAGAGGAGTAAGTCAGAAGACCTGCCAGAATAAATAAATGTTTAATAGCTTTCGGGGAATGGAGCTTGAGGACGCCACGTAATTTATCAGGTTATCTTGTCTTACTTTTTTTAAAAGACTTTCTATTCGTTACGCGTGCCTTTTCTTTATAGCAATATAATATTGTTCTTTCGCCCGATAGCACTGTTTACGTAACGGGATGATAAGAAAATTCAGAATATTGCCGGTAGCAATTATTTTATTAGCTTGTGCTCTTGTGCCGGTTTATGCGCA
>CAYFUQ010000057.1:0-15599 GCA_964346415.1 uncultured Proteiniphilum sp. | reverse complement strand
CTTGCATAAAATCTATATAGATAACTCTTATTATCCGTTTACTTGCTTCATGTGAGCAATCAGTTCAAGAACTTTGTTTGAATAACCCCACTCGTTATCATACCAGCTGATTACTTTTACAAAGTTTGGACTCAATTGGATACCTGCAGTTTCGTCGAAGATTGAAGTGCGAGAATCACCGATGAAGTCTGAAGATACAACAGCTTCGTTAGTATATCCAAGAATTCCTTTCAATTCGCCTTCTGATGCTTCTTTCATAGCAGCACAGATTTCCTCATATGTAGTTTCTTTTTCCAAACGAACTGTCAGGTCAACAACTGAAACGTTCAATGTAGGAACGCGAAGTGACATACCTGTCAATTTACCGTTTAGTTCAGGAATTACTTTACCAACAGCTTTAGCAGCACCGGTTGATGAAGGAATAATGTTACCTGAAGCAGCGCGGCCACCTCTCCAGTCTTTAGCTGAAGGACCGTCAACAGTTTTTTGAGTTGCAGTAACAGAGTGTACAGTAGTCATAAGACCTTCTACAACACCGAACTTATCGTTAAGTACTTTTGTAATTGGAGCAAGACAGTTAGTAGTACATGAAGCATTAGAAACAAATTGCTCACCTTTTACATATTTGTCTTGGTTTACACCAACAACAAACATTGGAGTGTCGTCTTTTGAAGGAGCTGACATTACAACATATTTTGCACCAGCATCGATATGACCTTGTGCTTTGTCTTTTGATAAGAACAAGCCTGTTGACTCAACAACATATTCTGCTCCAACAGCATCCCATTTCAAGTCGGCTGGATTTCTTTCTGCAGTTACGCGCACAGTGTTGCCGTTTACTACTAATTGACCATCTTTTACGTCAACGGTTCCGTCGAACTTACCATGGATAGAATCGTATTTCAACATGTATGCGATGTAATCTACATCTAACAAGTCGTTGATACCTACAATCTGAATGTCATTTCTTGTTTGAGCTGCACGGAAAACCAAACGTCCGATACGTCCGAATCCATTAATACCTACTTTAATCATAATTTATTGAAGTTTTATTTGTTAAAAAATATCCTAAACACTATCTTTTAAAATAGAATACAAAAATACAAATTATTTTCATTTTTATGAAATAAAATCACACAATTATGTTCATTTATAACTACTTTTCCATTATTAAATTCCTAAGTTACTGTAGATTTAACAAATTTCACAATATCGCTTCGCGAAAAGCATGCTTATAAAAATAATATCGGCACTTCTCTCATTTCTCATTGAATTATAGTACCTTTGCACTCCAAAAAAGATTGTTTATGCAAAATAAAATCCGTAACATTGCTATTATCGCACACGTCGATCATGGTAAAACAACCCTGGTTGACAAAATGCTTTTAGCAGGAAACCTATTTAGAGAGAACCAACAAACCGATGAACTTACTTTAGACAACAATGACCTGGAGCGTGAGCGTGGTATAACCATTTTGTCAAAGAATGTCTCAATAAGATACAAAGACACCAAGATAAATATCATTGATACTCCCGGACACGCCGACTTTGGCGGTGAAGTAGAAAGAGTACTAAATATGGCAGATGGTTGCCTTCTTGTTGTTGACGCCTTTGAAGGACCAATGCCTCAAACCCGGTTCGTATTACAAAAAGCACTGGAAATTGGCTTAAAACCTATACTGGTTATCAATAAAGTTGACAAACCCAACTGTCGTCCCGAAGAAGTTCAGGAGGCAGTATTCGAACTAATGTTTAATCTTGAAGCCACAGAAGATCAGCTTGACTTCCCTACCGTTTATGGCTCTGCCAAACAAAACTGGATGTCAAACGACTGGAAGAAGCCATCTGACAGCATGATTCCGCTTCTGGATATGATTATTGATCACATACCGGCTCCAAAACAACGAAAAGGGACACCACAAATGTTAATCACATCTCTCGACTATTCTAATTATGTTGGTCGTATAGCAGTTGGTCGCATTCATCGTGGCACACTGGAACCTAACAAAGATTATGCATTGAGCAAGAGAGACGGTTCAATCCATAAAGTAAGAATTAAAGAGCTCGACTTATTCGAAGGGCTTGGTCGTATTAAAGCAGAATCAGCATCATCAGGCGACATTTGTGCCTTGGTTGGAATAGAAGGCTTTGAGATTGGTGACAGCATTACTGATTTAACAAATCCGGAACCACTTGACCCTATTGCAATTGATGAGCCCACCATGTCGATGAGATTTACTATCAACGACTCCCCTTTTTTTGGTCAGGATGGCAAATATGTAACTTCAAGGCATATATATGACAGATTAACCAGAGAGCTGGATAAGAATCTGGCACTTAGAGTTGAAGAAACAGACAGCGCCGATTCATGGATAGTATTCGGACGTGGTGTTCTTCACTTATCTGTGTTGATTGAGACTATGCGTCGCGAAGGTTATGAACTACAGGTTGGACAACCTCAGGTTATCATAAAAGACATTGCAGGAGAAAAACATGAGCCTGTGGAACACCTCACTATTAATCTTCCTGAGGAATCAGCAAGCAAAGTAATAGATATTGTGTCGCGTAGAAAGGGCGAGATGTTGAGCATGGAAAGTAAAGCAGACAGAATGCATATTGAGTTTACAATTCCATCAAGAGGAATTATAGGTCTAAACAATATGGTACTCACTCTATCAGCCGGTGAAGCAATAATGGCACATCGCTTTTTGGAATATCAACCCTGGAAGGGAGTTATAGAAAAACGCCAGAATGGTTCTATAATTGCCGGTGAGTCGGGCAACGCATATGCTTATGCTCTTGACAAACTACAAGACAGAGGCAAATTTTTCATTGAACCACAAACCGATGTATATGAAGGGCAGGTTGTAGGCGAGCACAACAAAGAGGGAGACTTAATGGTAAATGTAACTAAAGCCAAGAAGCTTACTAACGTGCGTGCGTCGGGAACAGATGACAAAGCACAGTTGGCACCTCCAATTACCTTTTCTCTCGAAGAAGCTTTGGAGTATATAAAAGAAGACGAACTTGTTGAGATTACACCTAAATCAATGCGTATCCGCAAGATATATCTAAAAGAACACGACCGCAAAAGAATGTCCAAGCAGACACCTGAGTAACGAGTTGTTCTTTTTCAGATTAACTAAATTAAAAAAAGGCTGTTTCAATTATTTGAAACAGCCTTTTGCATTATTTTGATACAAGGATTGTTATATCATTTAATTAATGATATAAATTCTGCCCTTGTTTGTTGGTTTTTAAAAACACCTGTAAAATCAGATGTTGTGGTAGTTGAGTTTTGCTTTTCAACACCGCGCATCTGCATGCACATATGCTGTGCCTCAATCACAACCATTACCCCTAACGGATTAAGTGTATTTTGAATACATTCTTTTATCTCTGTAGTCAACCTTTCCTGAATCTGAAGCCTGCGCGCAAAGACATCTACAATGCGAGCTATCTTACTCAACCCGGTAACATAACCGTTGGGAATATAAGCCACGTGTGCTTTCCCAAAGAAAGGCAACATATGATGTTCGCACATAGAATATAAATCTATATCTTTAACGATTACCATCTGTCGATAATTCTCTTTAAATATTGCAGATCGCAATATTTGTTCAGGATCTTGAGCATACCCTTTGGTAAGAAACTGCAACGACTTGGCAACTCTGTCTGGAGTTTTTATCAAGCCTTCACGTTCAACATCTTCACCCAAAGATGAAATCACATGCTTCATGTGATCAGCTATAACAATTCTATTTCTCTCTTTCTCTTCTTTTGTCATCAGAAAAACAATTAAGCAATTTAGTTTACCGAAACTTTTATCTCATCAACTACAATGTACATTTCTTTGCCGAAGCTAGGGAAAGCATCTTTCATTTCTTTCATAACCTCATTTGCTTCTTCACGGCTTTTAAAGTTTCCAACTCGTAACCTCCAAAACGGAGAATCAAATAAAATTACTGTTTCATGATCGGGAAATGCTTCCGAAATAATTCTTTGCTTGTAATTAGCCTCATTCTTGGAAGTACGTTGATTATTTCCGGCAAAAGCCTGGATTTTAAATCCACGCATTCTAACAAATTGCTCGTCACCTTTTGAGTAAACAGTTCTTGACGGTGCCATATTTCTGCCAAGCACATCTTTCACGGCGTTGTCTTCAAACACGCGCACCTTACCCTGCCCAGCTTTGGCAGAAGACAATTCATTTACAATTTCTTTGCGTTGGCTTTGAGCATTTGCTGCAAATGTAAACATAAGCATTGCAATAAAAGTCAAACCCACTATTTTTGCAGTAATTTTCATATCAAGATGATAAACACAAATTTCAAAAAGCTACTGCAGGTTTTATAATAAAATCCTGCAGCAACTGAAAGTATGTATTTAGTTAAATGCCTCAATAATAGGCATGAAATTATCAACACTTAATGACGCACCGCCAATTAGACCGCCATCAACATCAGGGTTGGAGAATAGTTCTTTAGCATTTGATGCATTACAGCTTCCACCGTAAAGGATAGATGTGTTATCTGCAACTTCCGAACCATATTTTTCAGATAAAGTCTTGCGGATAAATGCATGAATTTCCTGTGCCTGAGCAGCGGTAGCAGTTTTACCCGTTCCAATAGCCCAAACCGGTTCGTAAGCTAATACAATCTTTGAGAAATCTTCTGCGGACAAATCAAATAATGACTCTTCAATCTGTGCTTTCACAACGTCAAAATGCTTTTCAGCTTCACGCTCTTCAAGCACTTCACCAATACAGAAAATGGGAGTCAGATTATTTGCCAATGCCAACAATACTTTCTCTTTCAAAATCTCAGCAGTTTCGTGATAATAAGCACGACGCTCGCTATGACCAAGGATAACATATTTTGCACCTGTTGATGCCACCATCTCAGCTGAAATCTCACCTGTGTATGCACCTGAAACTTTATCAGCACAGTTCTGCGCAGCAACACCAATTTTATCGGTATCAACAGCATCAGCTACGCTGGACAAGTGAATGTAAGGAGTACCCACTACTACGTCACAGTTGATTGTTTTGCCTTTCAAAGCTGCATCCAATTCTTTTGCCAAAGCTAAACCTTCCTGAAGGTTTTTGTTCATTTTCCAGTTTCCTGCTACAATCTTTTTTCTCATTTTGTTTAATTGTTTAAATATTTAATTTATGATTTTCTTCTGTTTATTGTCCATAATGCAAACAAAGGGATTATCAGCAATGCAAAAATTATTATTCCCTTTCTCCACAAATACATATTTATACTTGCACTAATATTATAATTGTCGATATCTCTTGCAGAGAAGTCGGGTAAGCTGTAACCATCCCACTTGTTAACCACCTTGCCATCATTCAAAAGTATCAATCCCGGATTTGTTCTAATCATAGTCATCAACACTCTTTCATCGGCCATCACAAAATCAAAGTCGTACCCAAAACTTTCACACCATTTTTTGATTTCCTCATCAGATGATGAAGTCAAAAGATAAAAACTCACATCATTCTCTTTTGCAACAACTGAGGCCTGATAGAACCTTTCAGCAAAAGAAGACACCATTTCATTTAGGAAAGGAGACACCATTAAAAAAGTGTATCCGGACTCTTCCAGCACCTGTTCAGTTATATCTTCCTCGGGATAATAAGCTTCCTGTTCCTCATCATAAGCGTACAAAGTTAAGTGAAAATCTTCTATTTTCGGCTTTTCTCCTTCAATAATTGTTCGAGTCTCCATATCTACATAAGTCCAAGTCGAGTCATCCCAGGGATAATCATCTTCTGTAAACTCCTTTTCAACCCCGTCTTTGCTGTATATAAATACATTTTCGGTCACATCTCCCTTTTCAGGATCAATAACCATCTGCTCTGCTATATCAGCTCCTATCTTAAAGGGTCTAAAATCAAAAACAGGAAGTCGTATTGTGTTATATATCGAAAATGACACAGCAAATAGTATTATGTACAGAGCTGCAATGTTCGAAGTTTTCGATAAAAACAGCGGAGTGATATGCCTATACCCCTTCAATAAATAAAAAGCGCAAATGCTCAGCACAATGTTTTTATAAAAGGTTGCCCAGTTGCTTATGATTAGAGCATCGCCAAAACAACCACAATCCTCCACAGGATTCTTAAGTGCAATCCACAGAGTAAGCGGCAGAAAAACGGCCATAAACAAAGCAGCCAGTGCTGAAGACAATCTGCGATAAATACCCAAAAGTAAGAATAGACCTATCAGAAGTTCAAGCACAACCATCATGATAGCTGCCGGCTTAGCCAAAGGAAACAAGACCGGTAAATTAAATGAAATCAGATAATCCTGAATTTTATAAGTAAACCCCAGCGGATCGACAGCCTTTACAAATCCGGAGAAAGAGAATACAATTCCAACTATCAATCGCGATGCTTCGCTGAATAACCCGGATAACTTTATATTACCATCTCGCATGATTTATTCTTCTCCAAAGTGTAACTTAATCATTCCAAACAAAGCGTAGTTTACTATATCTGCATAGTTCCCATCCACTCCTTCAGAAACGGTCACTCTTCCCTGATTATCTTCAATCTGCTTTATGCGATGTAACTTCACCAATATCATATCAGTATATGAGCTAACCCTCATCATACGCCAAGCCTCATCATAATCATGATTCTTTGCATACATAAGCTCCTTGGTTTCGGTCATAAATTTATCATATAGTGCCAATGCTTCGGCAGCATCCATATCAATGCTATCAGCAAAACCCCTGTCAATTTGAATTAAAGCCATTATCCCATAATTTACAATAGCAATTAGTTCAGGAAAGACTCCCTCATCTATCTTACTCTCTTTTTTGGTTTCAAGCGAACGAATCCTATTTGCCTTAATTAGCAATTGGTCGGTCATAGACTCCGGGCGTAGTATTCTCCATGTTGCGCCATAGTCATTCAATTTATTCTCGAATGTCTTTCGGCACATAGATATCATTTCCTCAAATTGATTTACAGTATTATCCATATAATTTACAATATCCAATATAATTGCCATGAACGGCAGACAAAGTTAGTCAAAAAAAACAAAAAGGCACAAGTTATTAAGCCTGCACCTTTTTATATATACACATTAATTAAGATTTTCTCTACGAAATTCTAATCGATCTACCCACTCTAAGTGTTGTTCTGGCAGTGATGTTGTTTAGTCTGCACAGCTGAGTCACTGTTGTACCATTTCTTTTAGCAATAGCACCAAGTGTGTCCCCACTCTTAATCTTATAATACTTAACAGAACCGTTTGTAAATTTATTATCATCCGCCTTTGCCACAGCTACTGATGTAGGTTCCTTATATTTACTTTGAGCTACAAGCACTCTGCTGCTCTGCGTAGTTTTATGGAAGCTTGTGCGTGTGATTAAATAATCATCACGATGGCACACGAAGTTCTCAAAGTCAACAATAAAGTTTGGATTTATTGGTTTGCCAAGGAATCGGGTTTCAAAGTGCAGATGTGAGCCGGTTGACCTTCCGGTGTTACCACCAAGTGCAATAGGATCTCCTGATTTCACAAACTGATCTTCCTCAACGAGGAATTTTGACAAGTGACCATAAACTGTTTCAAGTCCGTTAACGTGTCTCATTACAATGTAATATCCATATCCGCCTCTCTGAAAAGTCTTAACCCTTATTTTACCATCAAATGCTGCATATACAGTATCTCCGGTTTGCAATTTAATGTCAACACCGTAATGGTATCTGTATCTTCCCCTGGTACCAAAGTTGGAAGTCATTCTTCCTTCAAAGGGCATGGTGAAATTTGACAAATCAACCTTAAATGAATCAGGTTGATTCTTTAAAGTGCCATATGCATTTACGAAACTGTTACTCCACAAACCTCCGTAAAGGTCATTAGCAGGAATATCTCTTGTATCGAATTCTTCTTTTTGAGCATCTTCGAGGACGGTTAGATCCATTTTTAGTTTGATTCCATCAGCAAACAACCCTTGTTGTGTGTCTAAGCTCTCGCTATGAAGTTGCTGATAACCTACCTCTAAGTTTGATGTTTCTTTTTTTTGTCCGAACGCCACAAGCGTTAATGACATTAAGGATACTGTTAGAATTGTTTTAAATCTACTACAGTTTTCTTCTTTACTCATAAGTTTTATACAACTTTTTTCAAGCCTTGTAGGCTTTATATTAAAAAGCAAAGTTAAATTTCGTCACTCGCATAAAGATTGGCGAAAGTCAACTGCTTATAATTAAAAATTTCTTCTTCTTTAAAAAAACGCATAAGCTCAGTTTCAGCTGAATCTGCCGAATCTGAAGTATGCACAATATTTTCTTGCACACTTATGCTAAAATCTCCCCTGATAGTTCCCGAAGGAGCATACCTGCCATTTGTGGGACCGGCCATTGTTCTTACTACATCAACTGCTTCAAGTCCTCTCAACGCCATAACTATCACCGGACAAACCTGCATAGAGTCAATAATACGTCTAAAAAACGGTTTGTCTTTTAAGTGTGAGTAATGTTCTGTCAGAATTTCATCAGTTAAATCCATCATTTTCATACCTACTATTTGCAAACCTTTTTTCTCGAAGCGACTTATTACTTCTCCAATCAGGTTACGTTGCAAAGCTGATGGCTTTAGAATTACTAATGTTGTTTGCATTGAAACTAAATTGAAATATAAAGAAATGACTTTTTAGAATAGCTACTTTTTTCTTTAATAATTCCCAAAGTAAATGATTTCTATTCCTTTGACCAAATATCCATCCTATAAATTTCACTAAAAGACAATAAAGACCAAAGGGAATAAAGAGATAATAAACCATACCACTCTATATATCAGCAAAATACATGAAACCATGTTCTACAACACAAACAGAAGTTATCAAAGACTATAAAAGTCCATAGACTTCTTTTGTTTTGCGTAGTACAATAGGCAGTTGCTGACATTGAAATTTCACAAAAGACGCTAAGATAATGATATACTGCATAATAAAAAAACATTTTCATCTTTTTTAATAGCTAAACAGGCAAAATAGAAGCTTATCGCCAAGGCAAACTGATTGTTTTGCTTATCTTTGCGTAAATTTTCGACTTAAAATTCAATTTATCATCTTAAGGAATGAGATCTTATAAGTTTATCAATAATGTAACGGGCTGGGCTGTCTTTATCATAGCAGCCACTGTCTATCTTTTGACTATCGAATCATCAGCAAGTTTTTGGGACTGCGGAGAATTTATATCAGCAGCCTATAAACTGGAAGTAGGACACCCACCCGGTGCACCAATATTTATGCTTGTTGCCAATCTTTTCACACAATTTGCCGGCGACCCTTCACAGGTTGCAGTAATGGTAAACAGCATGTCGGCACTACTCAGTGCACTAACAATACTATTCCTTTTCTGGACAATAACACACCTGACACGTAAACTGGTTATCAGCGAAAGCAAAGAAGAACTCAGCACCGGAAAACTAATAGCTGTTATAGGCAGCGGATTGGTGGGCGCATTAATATATACCTTCTCCGACACATTTTGGTTCTCAGCAGTTGAGGGCGAAGTGTATGCTTTTTCATCTATGCTCACAGCACTTGTCTTCTGGCTAATACTCAAGTGGGAAGACAATGCTCACAAAGCAGACTCAGACAAATGGATAGTGCTCATAGCCTATATCATGGGCCTCTCTATCGGTGTTCACCTGCTCAACCTGCTTGCCATTCCTGCCATCGTTATGGTATATTATTATAAGAAAGCAGAAAACCCCAACTGGAAGAACGGACTTATATCACTATTCATATCCTTTGGATTAATAGCCATATTGATGTTCGGAATCATTCCGGGATTCACCAAAGTGGGCGGATGGTTCGAACTCTTCTTTGTAAACACTTTAGGCATGTCATACAACACCGGATTTGTTGTGTACCTTGCACTTCTCTTTGCAACCACAGTGTGGGGAGTGGTTGAGACACTTGCTGCTCAGCCCAACATGGGGAGAATCAAAATATCATTTACATTAAGCTTAGCTCTGTTTGGTGTTCTATTTATAGGGGGCAATGCCTTGCTTTGGGCGGCACTGATTGCTGTAGCTATCTATTTTGTGTTTATAAAAGACAGCTTGAATCCGAGATTTGTAAATCTCACCATGTCAAGTTTGCTGGTTATATTTATCGGATTCTCTGCCTATGCCATTATACCGATTCGCTCATCAGCAAATCCCCCACTCGACCTCAACTCGCCTGAAGATGTGTTCTCGCTTGGCAGTTATCTCAACCGTGAACAATATGGCGACACGCCTCGGATATATGGCACCACATATGCATCGCAGGTTGAAAGAGACAGTGAAGGAAGAGCCATAGTGGCAAAGGAGAAGAAATCGTACAGCAGAATTGTGAAGACCTCTGAAGATCAAAAAGACAGATATGAGGTTAAAACATTTCCTAAATACAAGTACACCAACAGTATGCTGTTTCCAAGGATGTACTCACACTCATCGAGTCCCGGTTACGGAAATCACATTAGAGGATATGAAAACTGGGGAGGCGTAATAGACAGAAACTCCATGCCCACCTTCTTCGACAACATGAAATATATGTTCAACTACCAGATCAACTTCATGTATTGGAGATATTTCATGTGGAACTTCTCAGGACGCCAAAACGACATTCAGTCGGACGGCGGAATGACAAAGGGCAACTGGATAACCGGTATAAAGTTCTTCGACGATAAAGTACTTGGCCTTGGTCCACAAGACAATATAGCACCCGAAATAGCCGACAACAAAGGACACAACAAATACTACATGCTGCCCTTCCTGCTAGGACTAATAGGCATAGCCTATCAGCTAAACCTCAGAAGAAAAGGACAGCAAAGCTTTTCAGTGGTTTTCCTTCTGTTCTTTATGACAGGACTTGCCATTGTGCTATATCTCAACCAGACACCCTACGAACCACGCGAACGCGACTATGCCTATGCAGGATCTTTCTATGCCTATGCCATATGGGCAGGAATGGGCGTGGCAGGCATCAGTAGATTCCTGCGTCAGTACATAAAGAACACCACACTTGTAGCCTCACTCGTTTCGCTGGCCGCTATTTTCGTACCCATACAGATGGCATCTCAAAACTGGGACGATCACGACCGTTCGGGACGCACACTGGCGCGCGACACAGGTATGAACTATCTAAGCTCTGTTGAACCAAACGCAATTCTGTTTACCAACGGCGATAATGACACATACCCTCTTTGGTATGTACAGGAAACAGAAGGATTCCGCACCGATGTGCGCGTGACTAACCTCAGCTTCATGCAAACAGAATGGTATGTGGACCAGATGCTTAAAACTGCCTATGAGTCTGAGCCTCTGCCAATACAATGGGACAGAGACAAATACTCAGGCGATGCAGGAAGTGCTGCTTTTGTTATCACAAAACAAGAAATTGAAAACGTGCTGAAACAAAACAACGTTCCCGCCTTCTCATACAATCAGTACTTCGATACTTCAGCATACAAAGAAAATATATCACTCAAAGAGATATTGGCGCAATTGAAAACCGGCAACTACAAGCCTGCAAACCCATTCAACACGGGAGACACACAGGTAATTCCCGGCAATAAGCTATTCTTGAACTTAGATAGTGCAAAGATTGACTGGAAATCATTCAACTCGCAACCAGCAGAGACAATGACCATCAATCTGGGCGACAAATCAGCAGTGTATAGACAGGAACTGATGCTTATGGAGCTGCTTTCGAATCTGAACGATGACGATTGGAAGCGACCCATATACTTCGCTACAACGGTTGACCCCAACCTCTATCTCAATCTTAAGAATACAAACTTCTCCCTCACCGGTCTTGCATACCAGGTAGTGCCCGGCACACCGCTCAACGATGGTGTCAACTTAGAGAAGGCGTATGACAATATGATGAATAAGTTCCGCTGGGGCGGACTGGAAGAGAACCCCGACATCTACTTAGACGAAACAAGCCGAAGAATGATATCTACTTTCAGACTTTACTTCAGCCAGCTTATTGAAGCTCTTGTGGATGCAGGTGAAAACGAAAAAGCAATTGCCGCTCTTGACAAAGCCACAACAGTTATGCCCGCCTCTGCTGTGCCTTATGGCAACGACGGTATTTTGTTTGCACGTGCATACTATCATCTGGGTGAAACAGAAAAAGCTCAAAAACTGATGGGCGAAATAGAAGAACGTCTGCATGCCAATCTGGATTGGTACGACAGACTAACACCACGACAGATAAGCAGCACGATGTATGACATCTATTATAATATTCACTCCATGTTGTTGATTTCTACAATTTATCAGGATTATGATGCTGATAAATATCAAACTATCACAAACGACCTGTTGCAACGTTCAGAAGTTTACTATCTGATGGGGGCAGGGACTCTTGGTGATGAAATACTAAAAGATGTAGCCAACAACTCAATTCGCAGTCTCTACAGCAGTGCTGAAGACTCGACACAGGAGGAAGCTGCAAAAGAAAGCCTGCAACATACAATGCAGATAATGCAGCAATACAGCCCAAGGCTGTTTGAACAGTTTAGCAAAGCAATGCAAGCTGAGTAAACAGATTATGCTCAAACTTTAGCTAAACAATAACGGCCGAAAATATGCTTATAGAACAGCCTCCGATGCTATACAGGAAACTGTTTCCCGGTGCATGGTGGAGAATAAACGAAAGTGCAAAGCAAAAGACAGTATATCTGACTTTCGACGACGGACCAATTCCCGAAGTCACACCCTGGGTGCTAGACATTTTGGAAGAGTATAACATCAAAGCCACCTTCTTTTGTGTGGGCGACAATGTAAGAAAACACCCTGAGGTATATCAGCAGGTACTTGATGCAGGACATCAGGTGGGCAACCACACATTTAATCACCTGCAAGGCTGGCAACACAATATAGGGTACTTTCTGAACAACATTGAGCTTGCCAGAGAACGGATAGACTCAATGCTCTTTCGCCCTCCACACGGGCATATGTGTGTGCTGCAGAGCAGAAAAATTGTTGCAGCAGGCTATCAGATAGTAATGTGGGATGTGGTAACACGCGACTACAGCAAACTCCAGACTCCCCAACAGGTACTAAGCAATGTAAAACAGTATGTTCGCAACGGTTCAATCATTGTTTTTCACGATTCACTCAAAGCAGAACAAAACCTGCGATACGCATTACCAAAAGCTATTGAATGGTTGCAAACCGAAGGATATGAGTTTAAACTAATTCCCGCAGGCAAATCACAACAATTGCCCGTCAGCAAAAAGTTTTCGATAGAAAAACTAAAAGAATTATTTCAGCGAAACGCATCTGCCTCTTAATAACAAAATATTATAATGTAAAAATTATCGATATGAAGAAAACATTTTTATTACTAATCACAGCTTTATTGTTGCTTGCTTGTGAAACAAACCAAAGCACTACAACAATAATAAATGAAGACGACTTAACGCAATACGTTAATCCCTTCATCGGAACAGCATTTACCGGACATACCTTCCCCGGAGCTACCTACCCGCTAGGTATGATTCAGGCAGGTCCACAAACGGGCAACTTCTCATGGGAATATTGTTCGGGATACTTCTATGAAGATTCACTTATACAGGGATTCACGCAAAACCGTCTCAACGGTACAGGTTGTGTTGACCTGGGCGATCTGCTCGTACAACCATTTGCAGGCGAGAAGCGCGACAACCTCGACAGTCATTTCGATAAAGCCACAGAAAAGGCCACAGCCGGGTATTACGCCGTTCAGCTGGCCGACAACAATGTGGGAGTTGAGATCACAGCCGCTCCACACGTGGCATTCCACAAATACACTTTCCCCAAAGGAGAAAAGGCAAACGTACTTGCAGACTTCCAGAGCGGACTCGTGTGGCAGGACGCACGCATCCACACACACGTTTTAGAGAGCGAAGTAAACTTCGAAAGTGAATATGTGATAAGCGGCTTCACCCGTCGCACCGAATGGGTCAACCGTATATATTATTATGTAATAGAGTTTGACAAACCAATTATCGACAAAGAGCTACTGGAACCACAAAGCCAGTTTGAGAAATCGTCACGCTACATCCTGACCTTTGGAATGGATGAAGCCGAAACGCTCAATATGAAGATAAGTATGTCATCGGCAAGCGTTGAAGGTGCCAGGGCAAACATGGCAGCAGAAGCTTCAGACTGGAACTTTGATGCAGTATATCAAAACGCAAAGAACGAGTGGAATAAATATCTGCAACGAGTACAGATAGCCGGAAGCAACGATGACAAAGTAAACTTCTACACCTCTCTCTATCACCTCTACATACAGCCAAACAACATAGCTGATGTGGATGGCAAATATATTGGTCCAAGCCGCGAAGTGACTCAGGCACCAAACAAAAAATATTACTCCACATGGTCACAGTGGGATATTTTCCGTGCTGGTTTTCCTATGTACACACTGCTGACACCCGAGCTGATACCCGAGTTCATCAATTCGATGCTCGAATACAGTGAACAAAAAGGACATCTGCCTATCTGGTCATTGTGGGGACAAGAGACCTACACCATGATTGGCAACCACTCCATACCTATGATTGTGGGAGCATACCTCAACGGAACCAAAGGTTTTGATGCCGAACGCGCTTACGCAGAGATTAAGAAATCAATCACCGAAAGCAAACACTACAAATCAGACTGGGAGATGTATGACCAATATGGTTATTACCCCTACGATTTGATAAAAGTGGAATCAGTGTCGCGCACACTCGAATGTGGATTTGATGACTATTGCGCAGCATTGATGGCAAAGGAATTGGGCAAAACAGAAGATTATGAGTTCTTCATGAATCGCTCCAACTACTATAAGAACCTATACGACACCGAATCGCAGGCAATGCGCCCGAAAGACTCGGAGGGTAACTGGCTAACACCATTTGACCCATACGAGCTGGCACATGCAGACTCAAGCATTGGCGGTCACTACACCGAAGGAAATGCACTGCAATACACATGGCATGTGATGCAGGATATCCCCGGCCTCATCGAGGTATTGGGTGGAAAAGAAGAGGCAAACAAACTGCTTGACTATTTCTTTAACACAGAGCAGGGAACCACCGGCACACTGGCCGACGTGACAGGACTAATAGGACAATATGCACACGGCAACGAACCAAGTCACCACATTGCATATATCTACTCATATCTCGACAGACCTGAAGAAACTCAGCGACTGGTACGTCAGATTACTACCGACTTCTACAAAAACAAACCCGACGGACTGATTGGCAATGACGACTGCGGACAAATGTCAGCCTGGTACATGTTCTCTGCCATGGGCTTCTACCCCATGAATCCCGTTAGCGGTGAGTTTGTGTTTGGAGCACCTCAGATACCTGCTGCACAAATCAACGTAGGAAACGGCAAGGTGTTCAGTATGGAAGCAAAGAACCTGTCGGAAAAGAACCTGTATGTAGAAAAGATTGAACTTAACGGTGAGCTTTACACAGAAAAGTTTATCACCTATGCCGACATAATGAACGGCAGCAGTCTGGTGTTTTATATGACCGACAAACCGGCAAAATAACACATCTGCATACTTCATTTGAATATAAACAAAAA
>CAYFUQ010000056.1:0-15615 GCA_964346415.1 uncultured Proteiniphilum sp. | reverse complement strand
AAAAAAGAAGCTGTCTAATGAAGTAAAACTTCATTGTGAGACAGCCTCTTTTTGTTATATTATAATTTGACAATCCTCTTTCTGTTTATCTGTTTCGGAGTATTATCAGGTCAAATCATCGAAATAACTGTTTCGATTTATATTCAGATCGTTCATAGAAAGTGGATCTTCAATTGGTTCGATGTGCGACGTTACGTTGGTCATGTAGGTGCCAAACATGTTCTCTATGGTTTGTTCCACCTCTTCAGCAATGTCATGCCCTTCCTTCACTGTCAGTTTGCCCGAAATTAGAAGATGGAATGTTATAAAGCGCCTTTGTCCCGATTGTCTTGTCATCAGAGAATGGTAGTCAATATTATTATCTTTTAGCGACTTTAGATAATCGGTTATCTGTTTAATCTCCTGTGCGGGCATTGCTTCATCCATTAGTCCGCTTGCTGAGCGGGCTATCAGTTTATATCCAATGTATATGATATGAATTGCTATACCTATTGCAATCAATGGGTCGAGAATGTATAGATCTGTAAAGTTCACAATCAATACTCCCGCAATAACCCCTACAGAGGTTAATACATCTGATAGCAGATGTTTTCCGTCTGCTTCGAGTATCATAGAGTTGTGTCTTTTGCCCGTTTGGAGTAGTGTCTGACCAACTGCAAAATTGATTAATGCTGCTATCACAGAAAATAATGTACCGATGCTTATATTCTCTAATGGTTGCGGATGTATCAATCTGGAAATAGAGGTGTACATTATGCTGAAAGCAGCAATGAGGATTAGTGTACCTTCGATGGCACTTGAAAAGTACTCGGCTTTATTGTGACCATACACATGCCCTTTGTCTGCCGGCTTCTCCGAAACGTGCATCATAATTAGTGCTATGACGGCTGCAAAGAAGTTGACAAATGATTCGAGAGCATCAGAGAAAAAACTGATGGAACCTGTTTGGTGGTATGCTATATACTTGAGTATTATTGTCAGCACAGATGCTGCAATAGATAAGTAAATATATTTTTTTAGTGATTTGGGCTTCATTACGAGAACAATCTATGACAACAAAGGTAATGTTTTTATCTTTCTTATTCAATTTAATTTCATTGCCTAATATTTCCGGAATTGGATATGTTAAGTCAACTCTTTATCCTTTAGAATATTGCAAAAGCAATATTTTGCAATGATAATTTGGAGATTAATTAAAAAAGATGCTTTTATCCTAAGTTACCTCATATTTTTTTTGCATCTTTGAGTAATTCAAAGCGGATGCTGCCTGATGTTAAATGGCTCCGTGAGTTTATCTTGAGATTTCTATCATGACCAGAAAAATTATTCATATCGATATGGATGCATTTTATGCGTCAATTGAACAGCGTGATAATCCTGACTACCGAGAGAAACCGCTTGCCGTCGGTTATGATGGAAAGAGGGGAGTGGTGGCAGCCGCCAGCTATGAAGCACGTCGCTACGGAGTGCGCTCGGCTATGCCTTCTGTCACAGCGCTCAGAAAATGCCCTCATCTTATATTTGTGATGCCGCGCTTTGATGTTTATAAATCGGTGTCGGCACAGATAATGGAAATCTTTAAGGAATATACCGACAAAGTGGAGCCGCTATCATTGGATGAGGCATTTCTCGATGTAACAGTTAATAAGAAAAATATTGAACATGCTACCCAGATTGCGCGTGAGATAAAACGAAAGATATACAACCGAATAAGTTTGACAGCTTCGGCCGGAGTATCGTACAATAAGTTCCTTGCCAAGATTGCTTCAGACTATAAGAAGCCTGACGGACTGTCGGTAATTATGCCCGAAATGGCTGAGAGCTTTCTTGAAAAACTGGAGATTGAGAGGTTCTTTGGCGTAGGTAAGGTCACTGCACAGCGGATGCATGAACTGGGTATTAAGAATGGTTATGACCTGAAGCAATTTTCAGAGCTGGAGCTGGTGCGCAACTTTGGTAAAAATGGGTCGCAATATTATCACTTTGTGAGAGGCGTTGATGACCGCGAGGTTGAATCTGAACAGGTACGCAAATCGCTTGGGGCTGAAGAGACGTTTTCGGACGACCTATATAAGATGGTTGACTTGTTGCGCGAGCTTGACGAAATAGCACGTGAAGTTAACAAGCGTGCCGTGAAAAGAAAGTTTATGTCAAAGACATTGACCCTGAAGGTCAAATATGCCGATTTCAACGTTATTACACGAACCCGCACGGTAGATTATTATCTGCGTTCTTACGAACAGCTGTTTGAACTGGGTAAGGAGTTGTTGCTGCAGCTGGATGATATAGAAAGCAGAAAAGTCAGACTGTTGGGTCTGACTTTAAAAAACTCTCAGCTTAATGATGACTTTGACGACAATCAGCCTACGCAGCTTTCACTGGACTTTAAGGAATAAAGTTCTCAGGCTTTTTGGGCGTCACATCTTTATAGTAAGCTCTTATCTTTACAATATCTGTTTTATAGTCACCCGTAGGATAGAAGATGTCAAGCACAGCCGCTTCCTTCTTGCCGTAGTCTAATGCTATCAGCAATATTGGCACATTGGCCTTAAGTGCTATAAAGTAAAAACCTTTTCTCCACTCTTTTCTTGGTTTTCTGGTCCCCTCGGGTGTTACAGCCAGATGTAGCTGCTCATGTTTGTCAAACTCAGCGGCGAGTACTTCTGTCATCGATGTCTTTCTATTTCTTTCGACAGGGATACCGCCTATGCTTTTGAAGAACAGATTGAACGGGAAAAAGAACCATTCTTTCTTAATCAGAAAGTTGGCGGTTCGGCCAAGTGATGAGTATGCCAGCTTGCCGATAATGAAATCCCAATTGCTGGTGTGCGGGGCAACTGCTATAACACATTTGGGAACGTCAACTGCTCTGTCTTCAACGGTCCATCCTAATATCTTGGTAAGTATAAACTTGCTTGTTCTTTTCATTTGTTTATTGTTGGATTAATGATACCTAAGTCAATGCTTTAAAAGTGGGTTTCACAGTAAACTATTCTTGCGTTTTTTGTATAGCTTGTTTATTTAAGCTCTTCTAATTCTAACATCAGATTTTCCCAATTGTTCACCATCTTATCAAGTTTAGCCTTGATATCCATATATTTTTGCATCATTTCAAAATCGGCTGCTCCCTCGGGAGTTGCAAGATGGGTTTCTAATGCTTCTATTTCATTTTCATATACAGATATTTTCTCTTCCGCTTCTTCAATCTTTCTTTCTACTCTTCTTATTTTTCGGCTTTGCTCTTTTTGTTGCTCATACGAAAGTTTGTTGTCCGACAGAGCTTCTTCCTTTTCTGCCTCGCTGGCAGCACTTGCTGCCTTAGCTTCCAACTGCTGAAGATTGTCCATCCTTTTTCTTTGCAGAAAATCAAGTATTCCTCCCAGGTGTTCTGTTACCTTTTGGTTTCCAAATTCATAAACCTTGGTGACCAGTCCGTCAAGGAAATCACGGTCGTGAGAAACGATGATGGCTGTGCCGTCAAAGTCATTGATGGCTTTTTTTAATACTTCTTTCGACGCCATGTCAAGGTGGTTTGTCGGTTCGTCAAGTATAAGCAGGTTGACCGGTTCTAAGAGCAGCTTAATCATTGCAAGGCGGCTGCGCTCGCCACCCGACAACACATTAACCTTCTTGTCGGAAGCTTCACCGCCAAACATAAATGCGCCCAATATGTCGCGTATCTTGGTGCGTATATCTCCAACCGCTGCATAGTCGATGGTTTCAAATACAGTCATGTTGCCATCCAGCAGCTGAGCCTGGTTTTGTGCAAAGTATCCAATCTTTATATTGTGTCCCAACTCTAAGCTGCCCCGATAGTCTATTTCGTTCATGATGCATTTGACTAAAGTTGATTTACCTTCACCGTTTTTACCAACAAAGGCAACTTTGTCGCCTCTCTCGATAGTCAGCGTCACATGATCGAAAACAAGATGATTGCCATACGCTTTCGCAACATCATTCATAACAACGGGATAGGAGCCTGATCGTGGTGCTGGTGGAAACTTAAGATTTAGTTTCGAATTATCCACTTCGTCAATCTCGATGATATCCAGCTTTTCCAACTGCTTTACTCTCGACTGCACCTGATTCGACTTGCTGGGTTTATATCTGAAGCGGTCTATAAAGTCCTGCGTATCCTGAATCTGTTTCTGTTGATTTTCGTAAGCTCTTATTTGTTGTTCGCGTCTTTCCTTTCTCAGCTCCACATACTTGCTGTAGTTTACCTTGTAATCGTGAATGTCGCTCAGCACAATCTCAATCGTACGATTGGTGATAGTGTCCAGAAATGTACGGTCGTGCGACACCAGCATCACAGCATTGGAGTGTGTGTTTAGGAAGTTCTCCAGCCATTGAATAGACTCAATATCGAGGTGGTTGGTGGGTTCGTCGAGCAATAACACATCATGATTTTGCAACAAAAGCTTTGCCAGCTCAATGCGCATTCGCCAGCCGCCACTAAACTCTTTGGTGGGGCGATCAAAATCTTCATCCCTGAATCCCAGCCCCTTCAGGGTCTTCTCCACTTCACCTTCGAAGTCATGAATGCCCGACATTTGCAACAGTTCTTGCAAGTCGGCAGCTCGTTGTATTATTTCAATATATTCTTCCGATTCGTAGTCGGTGCGTTCCGCAAGCTCGTTGTGCAGTTTGTTGAGATTGCTTTCCATCTTCTTCAGATGAACAAATGCAAGAGCAGCCTCCTCTCTGACTGTTCTTGAGTCGTTGAGTGTCATCTGCTGAGGCAGATATCCTATGGAAGTCTCTTTTGGAGAAGACACACTGCCTTCGGTGGGGTTTTGCAGCCCCGCCATTATTTTGAGTAAAGTAGATTTACCCGCTCCGTTTTTGCCCACAAGAGCCACCCGCTCATTCTTGTTTAGAACAAACGAAATATTGTCGAGCAGTACAAATCCGCCAAAGCTTACGGAAACATTATTGATTGAAAGCATGAAAGGGATACTATTTAGTAAGTGTTTCTATCACCTCTTCAACTGTAAGCATATCCTGCTCCCCGGATTTCATGTTCTTGAGTGTGATTTTGCCTTCATTTATTTCATTTTCACCCACCAGGGCTACATAAGAGATGTTATTATTGTTGGCATAAGTCATCTGTTTTTTCATCTTTGCCGACTCGGGATATATTTCTGCACGTACTCCCTTTTGTCTCAGTTTAGACAACATCGGGAGTATATAACTCTCTTCTTTCTCGCCAAAGTTTACAAACAGTACCTGTGCACCCTGCTTGGAACTTTCAGGGAACTGGTCGAGCTGTGTTAACACATCGTAGATACGGTCGGCACCAAATGAAATACCCACTCCCGATACATCAGGCATACCAAATATACCCGTCAGGTTGTCGTATCTGCCTCCGCCCGTGATGCTACCAATCTCCACATCCAGAGCTTTCACTTCAATAATGGCACCGGTGTAGTAGTTAAGCCCTCGTGCAAGTGTAAGGTCTAACTGCACTTCACTCCTAAGTCCCATCTGTGCTGCCTTATCCAGAATGTAAGCAATCTCCTCAACACCCTTCAGACCGATTTCTGATGCAGCCAGCACCTCACGCAATGTGTCCAGCTTTTCACTGTTGCTGCCCTCAAGCTTAATGATTGGTTGTAGTTTCTCAATTGCCTGCTCAGACACTCCGCGCTCACGCAGTTCTTCGTTCACTTTGTCAAGTCCTATCTTGTCCAGCTTGTCGATAGCCACAGTGATATCCGTTATTCTTTCCGACTCATCTATAATCTCGGCAATACCTGATAAGATTTTACGGTTGTTCAGTTTCACTGCCACATTTATGTGCAGACGGTTAAACACCTCGTCGATAATCTGAATCAGCTCCACTTCATTCAAGAGCGAATCGGAGCCAACCACGTCGGCATCACACTGATAGAACTCGCGATATCTTCCTCGTTGCGGTCGGTCGGCACGCCACACCGGCTGAATCTGAAAACGTTTGAAGGGGAAAGTAATCTCGTTGCGATGCATCACCACGAAACGTGCAAAAGGGACCGTCAGGTCGTAACGTAATCCGCGGTCGGCAATCTTGACTGCCGTCTTAGCCGAGTCGCCTGCCTGCAGGTCGTCCCCGTCAATAGCCGACAGATAATTGCCCGAGTTTAAAATCTTAAACAGCAGCTTGTCTCCCTCTTCGCCATATTTTCCCATAAGCGTTGAGAGATTTTCCATTGCCGGTGTTTCAATCTGCTGATAACCATAAAGCAGATATACTTCTTTTATTGTTTCAAATATATAGTTGCGTTTGGCAACCTCTGCAGGTGTAAAATCCCGCGTTCCTTTTGGAATTGAAGGTTTTTGCATTGTTTTTTACTTCTTCTTTTATTGAAGTGCAAAGATAATGATTTTTTGCAAACCCATGGTTTGCAGAGTGAAGGTTAGCATAAGCAATTTGCTATAAGTTGATGGTAAGGCCTGTGTGGATGCTCTTTATTTTATCACCCATTCCCTGTGTAAGTGTCTCCAGCACCTTGTTGCCTGTGCAGTGGCCCGTGTATATAATTGTTTCATTGTCAGTCATGCTGTTGAGTGTATCTCTTATCTTTTTCAGCTCATCGTTGTTCTCGACTGTTGTGAAACTGTTTGGGTCAATAAGGTGAAACCCTCCGAAGATTAGTTGAATTGCTTTGCCCGGAAAATGTTGTTTTACAGTGTGAATCATATTCAGTACACCATGATGAGCGCAGCCTGTGAATATTACCAGCTTGTCATTGTTTTCAATTACAAACAGCAGCTCATGTTCGAAATTATCCTCCTTTATTACTTCTCCATCCGACTTAAACAACAACTTGTTGCCTTTGGGTTGAGGGTAGGGGATCTCTATCTCCTTTATGATATGGAGTGAGTCTATGCTTGTTAAGTTGTTTTCGGGAAATATAAAGCGATTCTTATAATCCAGCAATGAGGTGGTAGCACCAATCTGTTTCACCGTTCCTGCCTTCACCGACTGATATTGGTAGTCAAAAATCTCCCGTTTGAGTATAACTTTTGCGTGGTGGTTTGTCTCCAAAAAGTGATGTAACCCACCGATATGGTCATAATGACCGTGAGAAATGACAGCCAGGTCTATCTGTTGCAAATCTATACCCAGCTTACTGGCATTTTGTGCAAACAGTGCCGACTGACCAGTGTCAAACAGCACTTTGTGATTCTCCGTTTCTATATAAACCGACAAACCGTGCTCCGTTTTCAGTTCACTGTCTAAAGCACGGTTGTCGGTTAATGTTACAATTTTCATCTTTAATTATCTACAGTAGGTTGCTTGCCAGTTCAGAAAGCTCACTTCGTTCACCTTTAACCAGATTGACATGTGCAAACACATTCTGCCCTTTCATTCTCTCAATCATATAGGCAAGACCGTTTGATTGTGCGTCCAGATAAGGAGAATCTATTTGCTGCAAGTCGCCCGTGAATACCATTTTTGTATTTTCGCCCGCACGTGTAATAATGGTCTTCACTTCGTGTGGGGTGAGGTTTTGAGCTTCGTCAACTATACAATATGTTTGGCTGAGGCTTCTTCCTCTGATAAATGCAAGTGCTTCGATTGAGAGTTTGTCCGATTTCAGCATATCATCAATTGAACGTCTATCCTGACTTGTGGGACTCAGTTGAGCTTTTATTACGTTCAGATTGTCAAACAACGGTTGCATATATGGAGCAACCTTTTGCTTCTCGTCGCCTGGAAGGAATCCCAAATCTTTGTTTGAAAGCGACACGATGGGGCGCGCCAGTAATATCTGGTTATAATCTCTGTTTTGTCGCAGTGCTGCCGCCAGTGCCAGCAGGGTTTTTCCCGTTCCTGCTTTCCCGGTCACGGCAACCAGTTTAATATCCAAATCGTTGAGTACATGCAGAGCGAAAGTTTGCTCTGCGTTTCTGGGTGAAATCCCAAAGCTGGCTTCTTTCTCAACACGAATGATGGTTCGGGTGAAAGGGTTGTAACGAGCTAACACACTGTTACGAGCACTTTTCAATATGAATGTATCGTTTGGCTCTATGCTATATTCAAAAGCAAACTCTTCGATATCAACTCCGTCATGCTGTGAATATATTTTGTCAATGAGGTCGGGATCAACCTCCTCAATGATTTGTTCGCTTCGTCCAAATACATCGGGGTCGGTCACTTTGTCGTTTATATAATCCTCAACAGGGATACCTAGCGAACGTGCTTTCATTCTCAGATTAATATCCTTGGTAATGAGAGTGGTTTTCATGCCGGGATATTTATCAATCACCTCTTGTACGGTTGACAGTATTCTGTTGTCTGGAGTCTTCTCCGGGAATGCATCTGTGATAACCTTATGCTGTTTGGTGCTGTTTATAATATATAATCTGCCCCTGCCTTCTCCCAGACTTGTACCCTCTTTAAACAGCTTTTCATCAGTGATTGAATCCAACTCGCGGATAAATGCCCTTGCATTATAATTGAGCTGATCGTTTCCCTTCTTAAATTTATCCAGTTCCTCAAGCACAACGAAAGGGATATAGATATCGTTTTCCTCAAAATTATCCATAAAACTGTAATCATGAAGAATAACATTGGTGTCGATAATGAAATTTTTCTTTGTTGACATAGTGGTTTTATTTTTTAGGTTATTACTCTGGTTGCATTTAATTAGTAACGCTCAAGGTTATGTTTTTGTTGAAAGTTGTTTGACATAATAGCGATTCTTTTAAAATGGGCTGTGTTAAGGTATGGTAATTATTGTTACTTTGATAAACAAATTATCGGCTTATATTTTATATATATGTTACATGTGCAAAAATAAAGGAGCCTGAAATGCTTTCCTTGCCGCCTTTTTGTATTGTACATAAGTGTTTAAATTTTAAAAATCACATTATTATGAAGAAGATTATCGCAGTAGTCTTAACATTCTTTTTTATTTCTGTGAGTGCATTTTCACAGAGCAGTTCAAACAACAATGAAATCCGTCTTTCTTTCAGTGATGGTATTCCTTTTGAATTAGGCTCAGCCCTGGGTAATGTTTTTGTAGGGGTCTTTACTAATAAGAGAGTTACTGAAAGCAGTGGTACGGGACATTGGTCGCTGGCTTATCGTAATTATACTTCAAGCAGAATCGCCGTGGGAGGTGATGTAACGTTTCAGTCAGTAAGTTATGATTTTGAGTATAAAAACAGTGATGAAACAGGTTCAGAACGAATAAACTTCATATCCGTAATGCCTGCTTTTGAGTTTACATACTATCAAAATAATCTGATTAGGCTATACGGTGCTGCTCTTGCGGGCATCACTGTACTTAATATGCAAACGGACAGTAGTGATGACAGTAATGTAATGTTTGCTTTTCAAGTCAATCCTATCGGAGTGAGAATTGGCAACCAGTTTGGCGGATTTTTGGAATTAGGTGCCGGTTCCAAAGGGTTCTTAACTTTGGGCGCTTCCGTAGTTTTTTAGTGATTAAGTACTATCACTCGTCGCACATTTCAGCCGATCTCTCCTTTGCCGCATCCAGCACACCTTCAAAGTGTTTGCCTATCTGGTGCTCTTTGAAATGCTCCAAACCGGCCTGGGTGGTTCCTCCCTTGCTGGTTATGTTTTTGATTAACTCTTCGATGCTGAAATCCTGCTGATTGTGAGCAAAATAGAGCGTGGTGCCCTGTGTTAGCTCCAGCAACAGCTCGTCGAGCAACGGACCGGGGAGGTCAAACTCCTTCATCTTCTCCTTAAATATCTGTATGAAGGCAAGTATAAACGCGGGACCGCTTCCGAAAACAGAAGTAAAGAGGTCGAAGCCCTCTTCGGGTAGTTCCACAGCTTTGCCAAGTTCCGACAAGGTGTTGTATATATGGCGTGCCTTTTCGTCGTCTGGCTTATTGCATGCAAAAGCAGTCACCGACTTCTGGTAAGCAATCGCCAGGTTGGGCATTATTCGTGCAATGGCCTGTTCCTTTCCCAGATACTCTTCTATAAAAGCAATCTTCTTGCCTGCCACGGGTGACACAAACAGCTTGCCCTCCCGATTGAGTGGTTGTAGTTGCTCAAGCACTCCTCTTAGATCCTGAGGCTTTACGGTGAGCCAAATCACATCTGAAGCTTCAATTAATTGTTCCAGACTTTCTACTAAAACTGCATCTGTGTTTTTGCTGTCTCTGTCGAAATAATAAAATTCAGAGTTGTTTTGGTGTTTCAACCCTTTGTATATTGCATTGGCAAGATTGCCAAAACCTATAAATCCATGATTAATAATCATTACTTTTCTCCTTCTTTAATAAATTTGGTATGAGGTATCTCACCTCTCATTGCCTGTAAAATATAATTGGGACGCTGCCCGTTCACAATCCACATCTCCACACCTGCCTGCATACATATGTCTGCCGCATTTATCTTTGAAGTCATACCGCCTGTTCCCAGTGTTGATTCTTTCTCTTCCACATATTGCATTATCGACTCCAGGTCAGAAACATCGGTGATAAGTTTGGCATCACTGTTGAGGTGGGGGTTGGCGGTAAAGATTCCGTCGATGTCGGATACCAGCACCAGCAGACTGGCGTCTGTGATAACTGCCGTCAGTGCCGACAGCTTGTCGTTGTCTCCCAGCACAATTTCTTCTATCGAAACAGTGTCATTCTCGTTCACCACGGGAATATAACCCACTTCCCACAGTCGCTTGATGGTGTTGCGAGTGTTCTCGTTTGCAACGGGGTTCTCAAAATCGCGGTATGTGAGCAGAATTTGTGCTATGTTCAACCCGAAAGTGGAGAAGATGTTATCGTAAAGCTCCATCAGCTTTGTCTGCCCGATGGCGGCAAGCGCCTGCTTACAGTCCACCTTTTTGGTGAATCCGTTGATTTCAACAAATTGACGTGCGGTGGCAATAGCCCCCGACGATACAATCACAACATCATATTCTTCTCTGAGTTCTACAATTTGTCGTGCCAGACTCTCAATCACGGCAAACGATATTCTGTTGGTACCGGCTGTAAGTGTCGAAGTACCAATCTTTATAATGAGTTTCTTTTTCATTGTTCTGTTATTGTCTGATTTGACCTTTTCCGTACACAAACCACTTGTTGGTGACCAGCTCTTGAGCACCGAGCGGTCCGCGGAAATGAATTTTCTGTGTGCTGATAGCTATTTCGGCACCCACGCCAAGCTGTCCACCGTCTGTAAATCTGCTGGAAGCATTGTGATAGACAGCGGCACTGTCCACGTGCTGCATATATTGGTCGGCTTTGTCTGCGTTGGCAGTCACAATAACCGATGAGTGACCACCCGAATATTTGTTGACCATCGCCACAGCCTCGTCTATACTTTCAACCCATGCAAGATACATCTTTGGTGCCAAAAACTCCTCACAGAGAACAGTCGGGTCATTTTCTTCTTTGATGTTGCTGTTTGCAGCTGCAAGTTCTTTGGTGCCATACACCTCAATCCCCGCTTCGTTGAGTGCAGTTATCAGCTTGTTGGTGAAACCACCCACGTCCTCCATGTTTTTGTTTATCAGCACTTTGTCTATAGCGTTGCACACGCTGATGCGCTGCTTGCCGTTCAGTATAAGACTGATAGCCATATCTGTATCACATTCATCGTCCACATACACAAAGTTGTTTCCTCGTCCGCTCACTATGACCGGCACGGAGCTGTTGCCCGTCACAAACTTAATCAGCGTGTCGCCCCCTCTCGGGATGATGAGGTCCACATTGTGAGTGTTGTCTTTGATAAGTGCCTGTGTCTCCTCGCGCGATATGTTTAGATATTGAACGTAATCCTTTTCAAACCCGTTTGCCGTTAATGCTTCTTGCCACAGTTCGGTTAGATAGCTATTTGTGTTGAGCGATTCACGCCCGCCTTTCAGCAATATTCTATTGCCTGCCTTGAAAGCGGTTGCCGCAGCCTCAATAGTCACATCGGGGCGCGATTCATATATAATCAATATGGTGCCAAACGGCACAGTCTTATTTATAATATGCAGTCCGTCTTCACGTGTGTGCTCATATAATATTTTCCCCTCGGGATCAATCTGTTGTGCCACCTCCTGAAGCGATTGAATCATACCGTCAACCTTTGCTCCGTCCACCTTCAGCCTGTCTTTCATAGAGATATCAGCATCCGACACCGAATCCATGTCAGTTTGGTTTGCATCAAGTATCTCCTTTTCATTCTGTTTTAGCAGCCCGGCAAGTGTGAGCAATACATTGTTTTTCTCTTTTCTTGTCATCTTTCTGTTATTTTGCAACAAATAAAGACGCAAATATAGCAAATTGTTTTAAATTGGCGGGTTTGTGTGATAGATTTAACGAAATGAGTGCTATTCTCTGCTATTTCTATCCGCACAACTGTTGGAGCGATGCTCATATCTGATATTTCTATCACCCTTACTGCTTGGTTAGTGCCCCGCATCTGTAATTTCTGTCTCCATCGCTATTCTAATAGTTGTCCGAACGTCTATTTCAATGAAACCTAACGTTGTGCTTCTGTCTTGTAGCGTGATTTCTATCCTTTCAGATATTAAACACCTGTGTTATCTGTGTTTTTCTATTATCCCATCTCCCAAACTTGTGTATTGAATATAGTGTTTCGCTCTTCTTTAGCGTGGGGGAATATATTTGTAACCTTTGCAATAAATAATTCCCATATGGGGTAAGGTGATTGCAACCCTTGCGATAAGTTTTTCCCGTATGGGTTAAGGTACTTGCAATACTTGCAATAAGCTTTCCCCGTGTGGGGATTAATATTTGTAAGCCTTGCAATAAGCTCTACCCGCATAGGAATAGATATTTGCATTACTTACACTTAGCTTTACCCGTATAGGAATAGATGTTTGTAATACTTGCAATCAACTTTCCCTGTGTGGGAATAGATACTTGCATCTATTGCAATATGCTCTACCTATATGGGGAGAGGTGATTGTAATACGTGCAATCATGTCTCCCCGTGTTAATATACAACGATCAAGCGTTGTATAAACACTATGATAGTTTCAGATTTAGTCGAATTATCTAATTAGTGCACGCTCCCGGGAGTATGAGAGATAGAAATTCTATTTTGAAACAGTCACAGCCATCATCTTGCAAGGGAGATGTTTAATTATTATCAACCTATTTTATTACCTTTGCAGGCTTTCTGCAGCTTTGTTCTTATGCCTTGGTGTGGAGCATTGTGAATATAATAGATTTTGTTTTGAAAATAGATTTAAAGAAAACAGCATATCCCGTTCTTATTGCCGTATCGCTGGCGCACGCACTCAATGATTTAATACAGGGGATTATCCCAGCCATATATCCTCAGCTGGAACAAAAATTCAGCCTCTCTATGGCGCAGATAGGTATTATCACTTTGTGTTTCCAGTTGTCGGCTTCCATATTTCAACCCATAGTGGGCATATATACGGACAAGCATCCAAAACCTTTTTCTCAGGTAGTGGGTATGTTTTTCTCGTCGCTGGGAATTGTGACGCTTGCTTATGCTCCCACATACATGTGGATATTGGTGGGGGTGACGCTTGTGGGCATCGGTTCGTCGGTGTTTCATCCCGAGTCGGCACGAATTGCGTTTCTGGCTTCGGGTGGCAAACGCAGCATGGCACAATCAATATTTCAGATTGGAGGAAACACGGGAGTGGCCTTGGCGCCGTTGTTGGTGGCAGCTATTGTTATTCCGCACGGGCAGCAACATATTATCTGGTTTCTTGTAGTTGCCATTGTGGCTATAGCTATTATGATTTATATAGGTATATGGCGCAAGCGTGTGATAAGCGTGTCGAAGTCGGCTGTTAAGAAGGCTGTTGCAGCACCCAATCTGTCACCCTTTAAGGTGCGCCTTTCAGTAGCTATATTATTGTTGCTCATCTTTTCCAAATACTTTTATATTGCCAGCATCACCAGTTTCTTTCAGTTTTATACGCTCGACAAGTTTCACTTTTCGGAAGTGAGGGCTCAGGTATATCTTTTCTATTTTCTGATTGCAGCTGCACTGGGCACACTGCTGGGCGGATACTTTGGTGATAAGTTTGGGCGCAAGCCGGTTATCTGGTTTTCTATTCTGGGTGTGGCGCCTTTTGCATTGGCTTTGCCATACCTCAATGAGACCTTTACGGCCATATTTATTGTTATTATCGGACTGATTGTTTCATCGGCATTTCCTGCCATTATTGTGTATGCACAAGAGTTGCTGCCCAAAAATCTGGGTATGGTGTCGGGCTTGTTTTATGGCTTCGCATTTGGGATGGGCGGACTTGGTTCGGCAGTTTTGGGTTTTGTTGCTGACCATACCAGCATTGCATATGTGTATCACATTTGCTCTTATCTTCCGCTCATCGGGTTAGTCACCTATTTTCTTCCAAACCTGAAGAAGGTGGGGGTTGTTACCTCTGCAGAGAAGCAGTCGTAAGTATGACTTCGGCTACAACACCTCTTTCAGCACTGCAGCATTTGCATGCTCGGTGTCTTTGGCAGCGTAGAGCAGTGTCACTGTCTTGTGTTCCTTTTCCAGTTCCTTTATTTGATTGATAAGTTCTTTTTTATCTTTCAGTTCCTCTTTATATCGCTTCTCAAACTCCTCCCACTTTTCGGGGTCGTGGTCGTACCATTTTCTCAATTCGGTGGATGGTGCAATTTCTTTGAGCCACAGATCCACTCCGGCTTTCTCCTTTGAGACGCCGCGAGGCCAAAGGCGGTCTATCAATATTCTGTAACCGTCGCTGTCGGCTTTGTCGTCATAAATTCGTTTTGTTTTAATCATTGCTCTCTCTTTTGTTGTTGATTTGTTTTTGTGCTGTCACATTAGTTATAACTGTTTGCAGTACTGTTTTGTTGAGTGAAACGATGGTAGAATGTTTGCCGGGTATGAATTATTGTTCAGTGATTTCGAACAATATCATTAATGACTTGTTCATGTTTGGTATCTCAATGTTAATTACAACCGAAATTAAATTTTATTATTACATAAATCAAAAAGGTTATCAATGAAAAGAACTTTGATGTTGCTGATGCTTTTGGCATCACTACAGCTGTTTGCGCAAAACAAACCGGCACCGCCTGTAGGCGTTGAGCTTCTCCTGGGGCATGAAAGAAGCTCCTTTAAGGTGTCTATGAACAAGCCAATAGCAGGCCCATTTCGTTATATGAATATCACAATTGCCACCGGATATTATGATTCGGACAAGAGTAAGACTGAGCTGGTTATGATTAATTCTGCTATATATCAGTTTCATGCCAATGTGGGTGTCTCTGCAGGTTTGGATTATCATTTCCTAAAGGGAATAGTGCCATCTGTTGGTGTGCACTTCACGCATGGTGACCCTGTATGGAGGGTGATGTTTATTCCATTTATTAATTTCCGTCCCGACGTGAACAGTGAGAATGTGTTGTTGCTGGAATACAAACCACGAATCAATGATACATTTAAGCTTTACACGAGTGCTTTGGCGCTATACAATCAAAATCTGTCATTGGGCGAACACGATAGAAGTTTTCTTCAGGTCCGTCTGGGATTGACGCACAGGAACTTTACCTTTGGCGCAGGCACCAATATAGACTATTACGGCTCGCAAAAGAGTAATGAAAATACTTATGGTGCGTTTCTGATGGTAGATATTTAGTGGTAGTTTCGTACAGGATTGGTATAAAACAAAAAAA
>CAYFUQ010000055.1:0-16018 GCA_964346415.1 uncultured Proteiniphilum sp. | reverse complement strand
TGTTTATAGTGAGAACGAATTCAGAACATATGACAGTAACATATATATATCACAGTTGTTATCTCTTGGAATACGAAAGCTTCTCCCTCCTTTTCGATTTCTACAAAGATGTGCAGCGCGACGACGGAAGCTATTGGATAAAGGACTACCTTCTTTCCAAGCCGCAAGATCTCTATGTCTTTTGCACTCACTCGCACGATGATCATTACAATCCCGAAGTGCTGACGTGGCAGTCTAAAAAGAATAATATCCAATATATCTTTTCCAAAGAGTTGCTGGATTCGGGTACCGTATATAATATGCATAACATAATCTTTCTCGACAAAACAGAAAAATGGGAAGATCATAATCTTGAGGTGCAGGCGTTTGGTTCAACCGATATAGGAGGTTCATTTCTCCTCACTGTTGATGGCAGACGGATATTTCATGCCGGCGATCTCAACAACTGGCACTGGAATGAAGAAGTGCCACCGGCCGAAGCAGCTAGCTATGAAAATAACTTCCTCTGTGAGCTGGAACTCGTTACCGAATCATTGGAAAACCTTTGCCTCACTATGTTCCCGGTTGATCCACGACTAGGCAAAGACTATATGCGTGGGGCAGAGCAATTTGTGAAACGCATCTCCACCAACTATTTTCTTCCAATGCATTTTGGAGAAAACTATGAACAGGTCAACGCCTTCGAACGTTATGCCAAACAGCAGAGTTGCACATATTTAAAAATCACCCATAAGGGACAAACTTATAAACTAAAATATTACAACAATGGAAATTAAAAGCAGATTTGATCACTATAACATTAACGTACTTGACCTGCAAAAGAGTCTCGATTTCTACGAAAAAGCACTGGGACTAAAAGAAGTGCGACGAAAAGAGGCAGCCGACGGCTCATTTATTTTGGTGTACATCGGTGACGGAGAAACTGATTTCACTCTAGAGCTGACATGGTTGCGCGACTGGGACCGCCCCTACAACATGGGCGACAACGAGCAGCACCTTTGCGTGAGAGTAGCAGGCGACTATGACGAAGCAAGAGCTTACCACAAATCAATGGACTGCGTATGTTACGAAAATGAGAAAATGGGACTCTACTTCATAATAGACCCCGACGGGTACTGGATTGAAATACTTCCGCTCAAACGATAAAAACAATTGGATAGTAGCTCAATAATGAATAATTTTGTAGCCTTATCAGTGTTACAAATTATCATATGAATTTCGAAGAACTTCTGAATTATCGCCGTTCGGTTCGTCTGTATGACCCCGAAAAAGAACTTGATACTCAAAAAGTAAGAAAATGTATTGAGCTTGCCACCCTGGCTCCCGCAAGCAGCAACATGCAGCTATGGGAGTTTTATCACATCACTTCACCCGAAGTGTTGAAGAAGATGGAGCGTGCATGTATCTATCAGGCGCCTGCCGCCACTGCCAAGGAGTTGGTAGTGTTTGTAACCCGGCAAGACCTTTTCCGCAAACGTTCGCGTCAGGTGCTCAATTTCGAGCGAGACAACATCCGGCGAAACAGTCCGCCCGAGAAGCAGGAGAAGTATATAAAAAATCAGGAACTTTATTATAAAGTTGCCATGCCCTTTATCTACGGACGATTTTTTAAACTATACGGATTGTTCAGAAAAGCTTTTGCGACAACTGTCGGACTATTCAGACCAATAGTTCGCGAAGTATCGGAATGCGATATGCGGGTGGTGGTACATAAAACCTGCGGACTTGCAGCCCAGACATTTATGATGGCAATGGCAAACGAAGGTTACGATACCTGCCCGCTCGAAGGCTTTGACAGTCGTCTTATTCGCAAAGCACTGAAACTGCCCCGTGGCTCGGAGGTAAACATGGTTATCTCGTGCGGCGTTCGCCGCCCCGACGGCAAAGGCATTCGTGGCGACCGCTTTCGGGTTCCCTTCGAAGAGGTTTACCGTCCCATATAGCAAAGAAACAATATCTGTACCTTTCAGGTGCATCGATTATATATTTAAATAAAATCTACATCAATGGACTTTTTCAATTATAAACGTCGTCCCACCATCGATATTCATATCGGAAACCTGATGATGGGCGGCAACCACCCGGTTGTTATACAAACAATGACCGACACCGACACCCTCGACACAGAAGGCAGCGTAGCGCAATGTGAGCGCATGATTGATGCCGGTGCCGATCTTATTCGCCTCACAACACAAGGTACAAAAGAGGCTAAGAATCTGGGAGTTATTAGACAAATACTAAGAGACAAAGGATATACCATCCCCCTTTCGGCAGATATCCATTTCAATCCCCGTGCCGCCGACGTGGCAGCCACTGTGTCTGAAAAAGTACGTATCAATCCCGGTAACTTCCTCGACAAACAAAAGCGATTTGCCGAGCTTATCTATTCCGATGAGGAATATGAAGAAGAGCTTGTAAAAATCCGTGAAAGATTTGTGCCCTTTATAAATCTGCTTAAAGAGCACAACACCGCTCTGCGTATAGGTGTCAACCACGGCTCACTGTCCGATCGCATCATGACCCGCTATGGCGACACTCCCGAAGGAATGGTGGAATCCTGCATGGAGTATCTGCAAATAGCAGTTGACGAGGGCTTCACCGATATAGTTATCTCGATGAAAGCATCTAATACTCTGCTTATGACCAAAGCCGTGCGACTTCTTATCGATCGCATGGAAAAAGAAAATATGCACTTCCCGCTTCACCTTGGTGTTACCGAAGCAGGAGATGGAGAAGATGGGCGTATGAAATCGGCAGTAGGCATAGGAGCACTTCTTTCAGACGGAATAGGCGACACAATTCGCGTTTCGCTCAGTGAAGACCCCGTGGCAGAGCTGCCTGTGGCACGCAAGATGATGGAATATGTGAAACAACGCGAAGGACACCCACATATAGAAGCGGAACTGTTTAGTGGCTTTTCACCTTTCTCTACCGATAGACGTGAAACGAATGCCGTGCGCAATGTGGGAGGCGACTTCCTCCCCGTGGTTATTTCAGATCGCAGCAATACCGATGATATGACCATCAACACCCATTTCATTCCCGACTTTATCTATGTGGGCGACACAGTACCTGCACATTTCCCCAAAGGAATGAAATCTGTAGTCGACTATGTGAACTGGGAAGATAAAATCGACAATTTCCCCCTTTTCACTGTCGATAATATCACACAAATAGCTGAATGTCCTGCATCCGTTAAGTTCCTGCGCCTTTCATATCCCGAACTAAACGATGAGGTGATGCAAGTGCTCAAGAGCGACCTAAAGATAGTGGTCATTCTCACCACCAGTCATATAAACGGGGTGGGCGAGCAGCGCGCCTTCTTCCACAAACTGCTGATTGAAGATTGCAAAACACCAGTTGTGGTGCAACGCAGTTACAATGAAGACATTGCCGAAGATATTCAGGTGAAAGGCGGAGTTGACTTTGGGACCCTGTTTCTTGATGGTTTCGGAAACGGCATCATGTTAAGCAACAACGGCAGCATAGACTTCGCCGAACTCGACAATTACGCTTTTGGCCTTTTGCAAGCATCACGCATTCGCACCAGCAAAACAGAATATATCTCCTGTCCCGGTTGCGGTCGAACCCTTTTCGACCTAAAGAGCACAGTAGAAGAAATCAAGAAACACTTCTCACACCTTCGTCACCTCAAGATTGGCGTGATGGGCTGTATCGTAAACGGTCCCGGCGAAATGGCCGATGCCGACTACGGATATGTGGGCACCACACCCGGCATGATTGCACTCTACAAAAAGAAAGAGATTATCAAACGCAACATCCCGCAAGCCGAAGCAGTAGAAGAACTCAAACAGCTGATTAAATCGTATGGCGACTGGGTGGAACCTGAAGAAGAAGTCTGAGCTCACGCAAACAGGGTAATGCTTTCCCGAAAGAATTGATTACCTTTGTGCTTTAATTTATTGAACATCAAGCAATGAACAAATCTGTCTTTCTCAAAAGTACGGCACTGCTGATGCTGTTATCGTTTCTGTTGCCCTCTTGCAACTCAACCCAAAAAGAAACTGCCCCGGCAGTTGTCTATTCCAACCCACTGCCCGTTGAATTTGGCGACCCCTTTATCCTTTCCGCCTCCAACGGCAAATACTATATGTATGGCACAGGCGGTGTACACAAAGGATTTGGAGCCTACAGCTCCGATGATATGGTTGACTGGCACTTTGAGGGGCAGGTGTATTCGGGCGACAACCCCGACTCGTGGACTGTTGCCAACTACTGGGCACCCGAAGTTTATGAGATAGATTCAAAATACTATATGTTCTTCAGCGCCGACTGGAAAGTAAACCCCACCAATGAACTCGAAAACTTCCGCATCGGAGTGGCTGTTTCCGATTCGCCCACGGGACCTTTTAAGGAGATATCTGACAAGCCACTTTTCGACCCCGGATATCCCATTATAGATGCTAACATATTACAACACAACGGCAAAACATACCTCTATTACTCGCGCTGCTGCTACAAGCACCCTGTGGAGAGCGAAGTTGCCGACTGGGCAAAAGCTCAAAACCTCTTTGATGAGGTAGAAGAGAGCTGGGTCTACGGAGTTGAAATCTCCAACGACTTTACTGAAGTACTGGGCGAGCCTGTACTATTGCTGCAACCACCCACAAAGATGGACAACCCTCAAACCGAATGGGAAAGCCGCTCCGTGACCGAAGGAGAGGTGAACCGCCGCTGGACCGAAGGCTCTTTTGCTTTCGAGCATGACGGAAAGATATATATGATGTACTCGGCCAACTTCTTTGGCGGACAAAACTACGCAGTGGGTTATGCAGTTGCCGACTCTCCTCTGGGCACCTTTGTGAAAGCAGACAACAATCCCGTGCTCGAAAAGAACACCCCAACGGGTGGTGAAGTGACCGGAACAGGACACAATATGGTACTTTGGTCCAAAGACGGTGACAAGATGTATTGCGTATATCACGGTCGTACCGAAAAGACAGGCGACGAACGCGTGGTCTTTATCGATGAGATGAGCATTGACAAAAACGGAGTACTCACCGTGTCGGGTCCCTCAACCGAGGAAAAGGAGCTTTAAACTTTATTACAAAACAATTGTCCCATATAGCGTGTTATGCTGTAACGAATATTTTATTAATCACATAAAACTAAGTTATTTAAAGATGAAAAAGTTGATGAGCACGCTTGCAGTGCTAACCATTATGCTGTCGGCATTTGCAGCCGAGCCGGGTGCAAAAGAGGCTAAGACCCCGATTGAACTCGACAGAGACTCATTTATCGAAAATGTTTTTGACTACAGAGAAGCCGACGAATGGAACTATATAGGAGACAAACCCGCCATTATCGACTTCTGGGCAGGCTGGTGTGGTCCGTGCCGTCAGATAGCGCCCGTGCTCGAAGATTTGGCAAAAGAATATGGCGACGATATATGTGTATATAAAGTGAACGTGGACGAGCAGACAGAACTTGCACAAACATTCGGTATCCGCAGTTTGCCCACCCTGCTCTTTGTGCCAATGGACGGAGTTCCGCAGGCAGTGATGGGAGCAGCACCCAAATCAAAACTAAAAAATGCTGTAGAAACCATTCTTCTTGGCAAAGAAGAAGAATAAAAAACAAACAAACGCCGTTTAAATGCTTATTAGCAGTCTTCAAAATCAGGCAATCAAAAACATTGTCAAGCTCTCCAAAAGCAAAGAGCGCCGCGAGCAACAGCTTTTTGTAATCGAAGGAGCGCGCGAGCTTTCGCTTGCACAACGTGCAGGCTACCGAATAGAATCGGTATATCTATATCCCGAACTGTTTGAGAAAACTAAGTATCCGGAAGTACTCAGCAGTATTCCGAAAGAGAACATCTTCGAAATAACCCGCCCTGTTTTTGAAAAGATAGCCTACCGCGAAAACTCCGATGGTATCATAGCAATATCAAAGCCGCAGCCGCACTCTCTGAGTGACCTGCGGCTTTCAGATAATCCCCTTATCATCATACTGGAGTCGGTAGAGAAACCCGGCAACCTGGGTGCAATACTTCGCACCGCCGACGCCGCCGCCGTTGACGCAGTCATAGTGTGCGACCCACTCACCGACCTCTACAACCCCAACGTTATCCGCTCGGGCGTGGGCGGCATCTTCACCGTGCAAACAGCCGTTTGCTCATCCGAAGAAGCACACCAATGGCTAAAAGCCAACCAAATCACATCATACGCCGCCGAACTTCAGGCCGCCGAATTTTACCAAAACATCGACTTCAGTACCCCCTCAGCTCTTGTGATGGGCACCGAAGCCGACGGACTCACAGACTTTTGGCTGCATAATGCCGACCACTGTATCAAGATACCCATGCTTGGCGAAATAGACTCGCTCAATGTATCCGTCTCCACAGCAGTTCTTGCGTTTGAGGCACGAAGGCAGAGACTGGTAGTAGAAGGCTAAAAATCAAAACAACCATTTCTGTTTTTTAAATATAAATCTTAACTGGAATAAATTATTATGAGAAAAAAAATTATTCTTATCGTAATGGCGGTTTTTGTAGGATTCTCTGCATTCTCGCAAGTGAGAGACGTTACGCTCTCTCTCTCGCCATACGCTGAACATACGTGGTGGAACAAAAATACAACCCTCGACAACTCCACCTTCTGGGGTGCACGCGCCGGATTTAGCTTCGGACCGCTATTTGAAATAAGAGGATTTTATCAAAAATCATTTGATGTGGAGGCTAATCTCCGAAAAATGGATTGGTCGGTGACGGACGACTGGGCCGACAAGATGACGCAGTCTTATGTTGATATCTACAGATATGGGGGTGAGATGAAGCTCAACCTGATGAACAACAGAGTGTTTGCGCCCTACGTTACTTTGGGCGGCGGTATTCAGAATCTCTCTTATGAGATTGAATCTCTCAATCTGCTTGCAGATGCGAACATTCAAAAGATGAAAGAAGAGCAAATCTTTGCAGCACTTGGTTTGGGCACCAAAATTAATCTGTCAGACCGCATCGTGCTTTCGCTCGAAGCCAAGCACACACTATTTAATGTAAATGACAAAAGCTATTATCTGAGTCCCGACTATGATATTGCCGAAGGCGAAACCAAACGATTGGGTAACTGGTCGGCAATGGCCTCTTTGGATTTCTATCTTGGAGGTACTAATGCAAGAGGCAACGAAGTGCACCGTGCATACGAAAAGATGTTCTCGGATGGATTCTCCGGGATGAAATTTGTTATTGAACCCGGACTCACCTATATGAATCTCAAAGACGAAACCCTGTTTGAGGAACAATACTTTTTGGGAGCATCGGCAGGAGTTGATTTCTCATCGCTTGTTGGCATCAGAGGTTTTTACTACCGTGCAACCGACGAACCCGACAAAATATCTTTAGACTTTAGTAAAGATGTGGAGATGTATGGAGGTAACCTGATTGCCCGATTGAATCAACCCAGAGGAGTCAACCCATACCTTGTGTTGGGTGGGGGATATATAAAAACCAGCAATAAATATATAAACCCGTTGGGTGAGATGGGTGACCAGTCACGTGGTTTTGCCATGGGTGGTGTAGGTATCGAGATACCAGTTTCTAAATATATAGCTCTGTATGGTGCTGTCAACGCTATTCTGACTAACGAAGGAGGTAAAGACCTCTCGGTTGTTGGTAATCCCAAGCAAGTTAAGACCAGCATGATGTATCAGACCGGTATTAGATTCAATATTGGCAAATCGGTTGATGGCGATAACTATCTCGACAGAACCCTCGACAGAGCCATTGCCTCCGAGAGAGAATATAACAACGAGCAGATCAATGAACTCAGAAGTGATTATGAGCAGCGCATCAGAGAGTTGAACAAGGAGATAGACAGTGCTGTGAGCGATAAAAACTACGACAGAGTGTCGAGAATTGAAGATGAGAAAAAAGCACTTGCGGAAGAGTATCGCAAAATAAGCGCACCAAAGGGTGACAATAACATACAGCTTACACCCGAAGAGTTGAGCAAAATTGTGAAAGAAGCTGTTATTGAAGCAAGGAAAGAGTTTGTGATTCCACAGGTAGCTCCGGTTCCTCAGGTTAGAGAAGAGCCAGCAAGTGAAGTGGAGGCCGAATCCAAGACAAGAGCAGTGACTGAACAGTTGCAGCAGCAGCAACCCCCGGTTATTGTTCAGCAGGTTGAGCGCGACGACCAACTTAACAGGCAAATAGAATCGCTCAACAAAGCAATTGAAAAACAATCATCCGAAATTGCCAGACTGACCAGCGAAAATGCACAACAATCAGTAACCGCGTCAGCTGTGCAGCCTGTTGTGAAGTCTGTAACTGTAGCCTCCGCCCCCAAAGATCCAATAATGAAGATGAATGGTGTATCGGCATTGGGTGCAATGGACTTTGGCTCCAGACACTTTTGGAATCTCGGACTGCGAGGACACTGGCAAATCAAAGAATCAGACTTTGAGTTCGTACCTGAGTTTTTTGTTGCCTTTGGCAAAAAAGATGGCTTTGGAATTTCGGCAAATGTGCTTTACCACTTTGGAGACGATTTTTCTACCTTCAGACCTTACGTTGGTGTTGGTGTGGGTGGCTTCCCCGGCAAGAAGACAGTGTGGGGCACAAACATCATGGCGGGCGTTAGCTACGACCTGATGATTGGTAGTGTGTTTGCCGACTATTCAATAAGAAACGTATTCAGACAAAACCAATTGGCGATAGGCTACAGAATATCGTTTTAAAAATCAGGCTTCACGTCAACACGGGGCTAACTGCCGGCCTCTCGCCTCGCGACATCATCGACACAATCATCCACCTGTTGCCCTACACCGGCTTTCCCAAAGTGCTAAATGCGCTGCAGGTAGCCAAGGAGGTATTTATTGAGCGGGGTGTGGATTATAAAAAGTGATAAGACAGAGATTGAACTAAGTGTTAATCAGTTGTTAAATATCGGGTGTTTTCTAACCCCACTTTCTCTTATTTGCAGCTAATAGCTGATATTAGTGACATTTTTCTTTGTTTACTTCGAAAAATATTGTAAATTTGCAGATGTATAGTGATAAAATCTGGAACGGTTGTGTGATATGCCGGTGTTATAGTTCATTTTAATACTTAGGCTCAATTTATTTCGTGGTAACTAATGTGTTCTTCTGTGCAATTTTGTGTTCGGATGTTTTTTCGTCTCCATATGTATAGTAGTCGTACTATATGGTTTTATCATTACAGTATAAACGATAATTGAAAATTCGCATAAAAAAAAGAAAAGCGAATTGGCTGATGGTTCTTCCCGTATATTTTAACCCTTTGTAAAAGGGTGAAGGGCGTTTGAATCATTATTGCAGGTTGCCGCCTGCAATACCACCAGACCAATTCAACTTTTCTACTTGTTAGAATAAGTCACTACTTATTCATTTCCCATACCGGACTCGTCCGGTTCGACATTTGAGTCGGTTGTTTCAATAACATCCGGCTCATTTTCGTTAGAATAAGATGCATCTTCGATGCCCTCATCCGAACCATTTTCCGAGGAATCCCCGGAGTTCGCACCCTTTGTAATTCGAGCTTTGTGATTGGCGTGTGCTAATCTGAACACCTCGTCAACCATTTTGCAGATACCGTAGTACATTTTTCGGTCCTGATCCTCCACGTTGGCTTTTATTGCCAGCGCCGATGTCAGTGATATCAGAGAATCATAACATTCAGTTCTGATTATATCTCTTTCATCCTTGGCCTCGATTTTATCTCTGGCCCTCGACTTACTCAGTGCTACGATTTCATCACACAAGTTCTTTGCCTTTTCAATACGGTTTGTCAGTCCGGTAGCTTCCAGTGCCTGCGGCACCATGGGATTGCTCTCTATTCCGGAAATCAGTCGATTGACAACTGCAATTTGTCGGGCTTTACCCAGTCTGTGAAAGAATCTGCGTTCTCTTTTTATCCATGATGATAAAATAAGTGCATCATCCTTAGTTTCGGGGTCTGATGCTCTTTTAAGTGCATCAATACTCAATCGTAATGAAATTAGTTGATCGCGACACTCTGCCGATTTTTTATCGGTTAGCAGCGTGTTCTCGTGAGCAATCGACTTAGCTCTATTATCTTTGAGTCGTCCAACTCGATCCTGTGTGTCTTTCAAAACTGTTAGCAGTAGGGGATCTTCAATCTCCTCACCTTTAACACGTTCAACTACACTGTGTGCGACGCTTTCAAAATCATAGTTTGAAAGCTCATTTACAAACGAAAATCTAAATCTAATTGTATGCATAAAAAAAATAATTTAAGTGTGATTATTATAAATCAACAAATAAATTCCTTCTATACGGGAAGATAGATTCAAACCTCCATTTGTTAATTACAAAAGTAATAAATATCTTGATTGTTAAATCAATTTTGCGTGTTAAAAAACGTTATAGTTGTATGTTTGTGTCAATTTGTTGTTTAAAGTACGTGAATTTCTTTAGTTTTTATATTTTCTCTATTCGAAAACAGGATTTTTGATTTAAGGCAGTTTCTTTTTCGTCAATGATGCTGGGTTTGTGTTTTGATATTTGTTGCAGGAAATGTAACAAGTGTTGCATGTTTTGTTACATTTTACTACGATATGCTGATGTACTGTTTTTCTTCCTGTTTTTTCCTCTTCACTTTTGTTTTTTGATATAATGCAATTTAACTAATTAAATTTGTGTAGCTTTGCAGTCTGGGTTAACATAAGTTTGCAGTTGTGTTTTCTCTACTTTTCCCTTGTCGAAGATGTTCTTACCTAAACGCAGACTCTTCTCTTGATATTGAGAAACTATTCGGCCCAAACGTAGAGCCTTCTCTCGATATTGGACGAGCTTCGTACCCAAACGCAGAGCCTTCTCTTGATATTGAGAAACCTTTCTGCTCAAACGCAGGATTCTCTCTTGATGTTGAACGACCTTTCTGCTCAAACGCTGATGAGTCTCTCGATATTGAACGACCTCTCTGCTCAAACGCAGAAGCTTCTCTCGATATTGAGTGACTTCCCTGCCCACACGCAGGAATCTTCCTCGATGTTGAGGAACTCTTCTGCCCAAGCGCAGGAACTTTTCTTGATGTTGAGGAGCCTCTCTGCTCAAGCGCAGGAAACTTTTTCGATATTGAGAAACCTCCCTGCTCAAACGCAGGAAACTTTTCTGACATGGGTAAAAGGCTCATAAAGAGTGATTAAGCGTCAATTGGAGGCATGTGTCACCCTTTTTTGTTTTTAGATAAAACTAAGCAAGTTGGGAAATTGGTGCTACGTTTCAAACTATGCTGTTTTGACACATAGGGTAGGGCAAAGCGAAAAGTTTGACAATGGACAGTTGTCAAATGTGTTAAAAACCATCCTTTTTAATTAAGTGTCTGGAGATTAGCCTGTTGCAATTTGGCGAACACCGTTCGCCAAATCTTTTTTGCTTCTGTGCTTTTCAGTTGTCAAAGATTATTTGACAACTGAAATAACTGATTTAGGGAAATGATTTAATTATTCCCTTCCGTTTTGCTCAAGCGTCAACGTACTAAAAGCATTCCCTGCTTGCAACGTAACAGACAAGTTGCGGCTGCTGTTACCGCTATTCTCTGAAACGGAAACCTCTAAAACATTCTCATCCACACTCACCGCAAACCACTCTCCGGTTGCGCTATTACGCTCTTCATTCCCAAACTCAACATACTTGTCATTCTCTTTCACACTATTTATCCAAAAGCTCTTATAGTTCTTACACTTGAAAGTATAAGTCCCTCCCGTCTCCGTTACTGTAATGTGATTGTTCTTCATGTTAGGCACGCTGGTCTCCCATTTCATCGGGTCCCAATCGCCAGCTTTGTGGTAGGTATCACAAGACACTAAAGCTAATAAAACTATTGCAAATAGTGTGTAAGTAGATTTTTTAATCATAATGGTTTGATTTGTTGTATAAACTACTGGCAAATATAGATAATTAATATAATAATAGACAATACTAATTTGAATATTGCTATAAAGTTTATATTTTCGTATTACACAAACCCCACAAAATAATTGCCTTATGAAATTAGGAGAGAAAGCAAAAGTAAGCCCAGACCTAACAGGGCTGGATGATTGGATTGAAGGCGTTGTTATCGACATCGAAAATAACCCATTTAAAGGCATTGTTATTGCAATCAAAGATCACCTTGGAAGAATCTTCTTTGGCGAAGCACGTTATTTTGTACAAGTTGCATAAATTAAAAATAACCGGCTTATGTTTGCAATAGCATTTGATATGGAAGTTGCCAAGCTCAAGGAGCACTATGGCGAACCATATAACAACGCTTATTTTGAAATAGGAACCATCCTGCGTGAGTTTGATTTTTACAACACGCAGGGTAGTTTATACTTGACTGAGAATAACGATATGGGTAATCTCTATCAAGCAATTGATGCTTTGCGAAACACTAAGTGGTTCAAAAACTCCGTTAGATATATTCGTACATTTAAGGTCGAAAACTGGAGTGACTTTACTGCAATTATAAAAGGTAAAAAGTAACATTCATCAGTTTGCACTTGACCTGGGTCTCACCCCCAAACAGATAGAGGTGGTATTTAATCGCTTTGCTTCTCAAAAGAATACTGCTATCAAATGGATTGAACAGTCGTTTTTGTCGAAGGAGATGAAGGAAGAATATGCTGCGCTGTTGGAAGAAAGGTATGCGAGGGTAGTGGAGTTGTGATTTAAGATTGTAATCTACTACCTGTTTTTCTTGAAATTCTCAGCCTGCTCAAATATTTCCACATATACTTCGTCACGCTCAACCGGCGGATAATCGTACTCATCAAGAATCAATATCAGATCAACCTTAAGAGCCGATTTTATATCATCGCGTTTGTTCCAGTCGGGAAACTTTGCCTGACTATCCACAATCAGTTTCACAGCCTTTGCCAAATCAATAAGCTTATCATCGGGATAAGCAAAATCATACTTCTTACACAACTCCCTAAGAATATCATAAAAAGCCTTTTCCTCAAAATCAATACCCAACTCATCACCTGCACTAAACTCCTTGTGAACATCCCAAATCAGGTTAGTCAAAGCCTCAGCCATTTCCTCATACACCTCGCTCCTCATAATATCATTTGCATCTCGATTATTGTATCGCTCCACAATAGACTGCATCTTTTTAGAAAAGTCAACACCCTTCACCTTGTTCACCTTCTTAATCTCGCCAATCACTTTGGCAAGAAGCTGCTGAAGCAACTTAATCTTAGTGTTGGGCAATTTGATTTTATCAATCTTAGCCAAATAATCCTCATCAAAGATATCCTGTTCAGTCACGTTATCCTCGCCAAGCTTAAAAATCTCCTCCACGCCATCACTCTGCAGTGCATCCTTAATCATCTCCCTCACCCTAGCATTCATCTTTTCGGTATCAGGCGCATTACCCTTAGTCAGCTTAAAAACAATAGAACGAACAGCCAAATAAAAATGAGTATAATCTCTTTCCGCCTGAGACAACTTCTCACTACCGGCACAAATATCATATGCAGCTTTCAGTCGCTTCACCAAACCCATAAAACGAGTTTCAAGCTCCTTAGTCTGCTGCACATACTCGGCAGCCATATTCAGAGTATTCAGTTGCTCAATAGCACTGCCATCAAAATACTTCTTACTATCAAATTTGTGCATAATCTTTGCCAGCAAGTCAAGATGATCTCTCACCACGACCAGCGACTGATCTATATCTTCAAAATTATCCTCATCACCTTTATTATATTTGGCAAGCGCAAGATTCATCTGCTTTTTGATACCAATATAATCCACCACCAAACCCTTGCTCTTACCCTCATACTTTCGGTTCACCCTCGATATAGTCTGAATCAGATTGTGCTGCTGAATGGGTTTGTCGATATAAATACTATCCAGAAACGGCACATCAAACCCCGTCAACCACATATCAACCACGATAGCAATTTTGAAATTCGACTTTGAGTTCTTAAACTGTCGGTCGAGTTCCTTTCTGTAGTCCGACGTACCCAGCAAATCCCAAAGCTCTTTTGGGTCATCCTTGCCCCGTGTCATAACCAGCTTGATGCGCTCAATTGGTTTCAGTTCACGTTTATCCTTGTCGGTAAGCTCGGCACCCTCTTCCGCCTCTCTAATTTCATTCCAGGCAGGACGCAATCCGGTGATGTTCTTATAAAGCTCATACGCAATCTCACGACTACTGCTCACAAACATTGCCTTACCCTTAACAGTTGCACCCTCCGAAATCCTCTTCTCGTAGTGATTCACAAAATCCTCCGCCACAGCATCCAGTCGGTCGGGGTCGCCCAGAATGGCATACATATTTGCGGTTTGCTGCTTGCTTTTGTCAATCTGATACTCGTTGGCGCCCTGCTCAGCGACCTCATCATAATATTGCTCAATCTTTTCCAGTTCACCATTTCGCAAAGCCACCTTTGCAGCCCTGCCTTCATACACAATTCTTACAGTGATTTCATCCTTCACCGACTCCGTCATGGTGTAAGCATCCACCACCTTGCCAAACACATCCAGCGTTGCATCAATAGGCGTGCCCGTAAAGCCAACATAAGTAGCATTGGGCAATGAGTCGTGCAGATACTTTGCAAAACCAAAAGACTTCTTCACACCCTCTTCAGTAACCCTCACTTTTTGATCCAGATTAACCTGACTGCGATGCGCCTCATCCGAAATACAAATCACGTTTGTTCTATCGGTAAGCAATTCAGTATCCTCCGTAAACTTATGGATAGTAGTTAAGAAAACCCCACCACTTTGCCTGCCCTGCAGTTTGTCCCTCAGGTCGGCACGGCTCTCAACACTCTCAACCGTATTGTCTCCAATAAAACTCTTTGCATTTATAAATTGAGCCGAAAGCTGGTCGTCCAGGTCAGTGCGGTCAGTAATCAGCACAATGGTAGGACTCTCAAAGTGCCACTCTTCATCAACAATCTAGTCAGATAAAGCATCGCAAAACTCTTACCACTACCCGTAGCACCAAAATAAGTTCCACCCTTTCCATCACCCACAGGCTTCTGCACCCTCTTAATATTATCGTATAGCGTTCGTGCGGCATAATACTGCGGATAACGACAAACAATCTTTACCTCCTTGCGGCTATTATCAGGCATATATATAAAGTTTCGAATAATATCACGCAGACGCACCTTATTAAACATACCCTGAATAAGAGTAAACATACTATCTATACCATCCACATCCTTAGCCAGCCCCGCTACACGTCGCCAGGCGTAATAAAAATCATAAGGAGCAAAAAACGAACCAGCCTTATTATTCACCCCATCGCTAATCACACAAAAAGCGTTATACTTAAACAGCTCAGGGATATCCCTTCTGTATCGCACCGTCAATTGTTTGAAAGCATCATAAATAGTAGCCTCCTCACGAATGGCACTCTTAAACTCAAACACCACCAGCGGCAACCCATTGATATACAAAATCCCGTCAGGGATTCGCTTCTCCTCACCCACAATCTCCATCTGTGTAACAAACCTGTATATATTGGCGTCAGACAAATAATCCTCCTTTGGGTCGGCAGCAATGCTCAACACCTCATCCTCGCCCGGCAGTCGGTGCCTGTCCAGACCCGTATAATCAATCAACTGAATATAAATATCCTTCTGCGTATGGTCCTCACGCTTCAATATAAAACCATCCGACAGCATCCTTATCACCTTCTTGTTCGTCTCATACAATTCAGACGCCGGCAACGCCTTCAGCTGAAGAATAATAGAGCTAACCTCATTCTCCGTAATTCCCTCCGAAGCATACTGACGCAAAAGGAAATCTCTCAAATCCCTCTCAATCAATACCTCCTCCGGTCCTCTGGCGATTGTTGCACCCAAATGATGCGAATATCCCTCCTGCGCCAAAAGCTCTGTAAATGCCTGCTCTAATTTTGCCTCAGTGAATTTCATAATTTGTAATATTTGTTTTAATTGGACCACCTATTGGGTTGTTGATTGGGCGACCTTGGGTGGCATTGGACCACCTATTGTGCCACTATTGTGCCACTATTGTGCCACTATTGGGTTGTCATTGGATCACCTATTGGAAA
>CAYFUQ010000054.1:14927-16555 GCA_964346415.1 uncultured Proteiniphilum sp. | reverse complement strand
GGTTCTGTACATGTTTGCCTTGGGGTCTTGCGAGTGTGTCCAGTTTATTCTAAAGTCTTTTGATACTGAGTAGGCACCCGGGATATCCAAGTCCTTCAGCTCTCTGTCACCAATCACGGTGCTCAGGTAGTTTGCATTTACGTTGCCCGAATACTTGTATCGCTTGCGATAGTTGGAGCGGCCACTCACTCCCCACGAACCTTTGGTGTATATTTCACCCGTTAGGGCCAGATCAACATAGTCGTTAATAGCAAAATAGTATCCTCCGTTATGAAGATAAAATCCGCGTTCCATCTCATCACCATACGAGGGCATGATTATTCCCGACGAATAGCTGTCGGTGAAGGGGAAGAATGCAAAGGGCAACACTACGGGAAACAAAGGCACATCGGCCACTACAAGCCATGCAGGCCCTGTGACCACGTCTTTGCCGGGTCGTACTTTTGCTTTAGATAGATTGATGTAGAAGTGTGGATGATCGTGCAGGTCACAGGTAGTGTATTTTGCGTTGACCATATAGAACGAGTTGTCGGCATTCTTCTTGGCTGTGTTTGCCACGATGTGACCCTCGCCCTCTTGTGTGATTACGTTATTGATGTATGCTTTGCCTGTTTCGAAGTTGTACTTCACGCGCTTCATTTCGTACTCGCTGCCTCCTTGATTAAACACGGGGTATCCAAACTCCTTGCCCACTGAGTCGAGGGCAAAGGTAGCTGAAATAAGGCTGCTGTCTAAGTTGGCAATTATGTTTTCGCCCTTGATGCTAAGATCTCCATACTTCACATCAGCATCTCCATAGAGATAGCCCATGTTGTCTTTGGTAAATACGATGGAGTCTTTGGCGGTATACATAACAGCTGCATCCAGTTTTTCATCAGTTCCCATCTTCACTGTATCGGCAGTCATTGCCGAATCAAGCTGTTCTGTGAAAATATTGACAGAGTCAGCACCTAAGTTAAGTTCAGAATCAAGCGCAAGAGAGTCGAGCTGTCCTATTAGTTTTTTTTGTTCTATTGTGTCTTTCAGTGCAACTATTTCGTTTATCAGTGAGTCGGCTTTGGCCTGAACATCCGCCGGAGGTACAACATCCCTCTTTTTGGCCTCACGTTCTACAATAGGTCTGTCACCCTCAACGACTGCTACACCGGTTCTTCTCACCGATGAGCACTGGATAAGGGCAACTGAAATAAAGAGAATTAATATATTGACGAACAGCTGCTTCATTCAGTAATTGTTTCCTGAATCTGATTTCAGAGCACAAAACTAATGAAATAAGCCCGAAGTATGGGCAAAAAATTAAAAATAATACTTAACAAGGTGGATTATTGAGCATTTAGCAATATCTCCCTGAATGATTGGTAGTCGGCGGAACAGGTGGTTGTTTGCTTCTCGTTCTTCATAAATGCCTGCAACTCTTCGGGGATTTCTATCGTTTTGTCGATACACTCCTCTACTGTTTCCTTGAACTTAGCAGGGTGAGCCGTGGCAAGGAATACACCTGTTTCTCCATCCTTTAGTCCTTCTTTCAATGCCATATAACCGCAGGCACCGTGTGGATCGAGAAGATATCCATGTGTGTCGTACACCTTGCGGATGGTTTGTCTGATTTGTTCGTCGGAATAGGTGTA
>CAYFUQ010000054.1:0-14827 GCA_964346415.1 uncultured Proteiniphilum sp. | reverse complement strand
ATGTTTTGACCAAGTGTGGTGAATTGCGCCTCTTGTATATCGCTCACCTTACCCGAAGGGTACAGAACATAAACCTTAATGCCATCTACGCCAAGGAAGCCGTTGGCAACTGCACTACCGGTGTCGCCTGAGGTGGCAACAAGAACATTCACCTCATCCTGCCCCTGTTCTTTAACAAAGTATGATAGCATGCGGGCCATAAACCGTGCGCCAACATCTTTGAAAGCAAACGTGGGTCCATGAAACAGTTCAAGCACATATATTCCTTTTTCGACCTCCACTAGTGGAATCTCGAAGCTGAGGGTGTCTGATGTTATTGTGTCAAGTGTCTGCGCATGCACATCATCGCCAAAAAAGGAGGACGATACTGTTTGCGCAATCTCTTGCAGGGTGAGTTTATCTATTGATTTGAAAAAACTGTCAGGAAGATTTTCAATGTTTTCGGGCATATATAAGCCGCGGTCGGGTGCAAGTCCTTTCACCACTGCTTCCTGTAATGAAACCTTGGGTGATATTTTATTTGTACTGTAGTAGTGCATAGTGTTGTTGTTAAAGCGAGAATAATGTCTTCATAAATTGATTTTCCTTGAGCATTCCGTGCACTCCCTGTTGAGCTGAAAATTCGTCGTACACGATTACACTGTCGGGTTTTATTCCTTTGTGATATATAACAAAAGGAATGGGATCACGCGTGTGCGTTCTGATGGCGCAAGGAGTGGGATGGTCGGGCAATACTGAGATTACGACCGGCTCGTCCCACTGCTCGGTTGTTTCGTAAATAGTTTTCACCACTCTTGAATCAAGATCTTCAATGGTTCTTATTTTAAGTGACACGTCTCCTTCGTGTCCTGCCTCATCGGGTGCTTCAATATGAAGATAAACAAAATCATGATTGCGCAGAGCATCGATTGCAGCCTGCGCTTTTCCTTCGTAGTTGGTGTCGTAAAGCCCGGTGGCTCCTTCCACCATAATCACTTCGAGACCGGCATATACACCTATTCCTCTGATTAGGTCCACTGCGGAAATAACCGCTCCACTTTGGATGGGGAACATTTCCTTCAACGGTTTCATTTGAGGACGATAGCCCGGCGACCACACCCAAATACTGTTGGCGGGGTCTTTTCCCTCGGCAATACGACGCAGATTGACGGGGTGATCTGCCAGCAGCTCCTGCGATTTTAGAATCAGCTGATTCAACAGTTGGGCAGTTGCTTCACCTTCACTGCTTTCACTTTTAACCAGGTTAGGCCTAAAAGGTGTTTCGGGAACATCATGAGGAGGTGTGCATATAATATTTTTGTTTCCTCCTTTTATTTTAAGCAAGTGACGATATGAAACTCCCGTGTGGAAACTAACTGAGTCGCTGCCCAGCTTTTCATTAAGGAAGTCAATCAGGATGCTTGCCTCTTCTGTTGAAATATGTCCGGAAGAGTGATTTTTGAGTATGTCGCCATTTATACTGATTAAGTTGCAGCGTATGGCAAGCTCATCGGGATGAATGTCAACCCCAATACTTGCGGCCTCAAGCACTCCCCTGCCTTCATATACCACGGGCACATCGTAGCCCATAACGGCTAAATTAGCTATTTCGCTTCCGGGTGCCATGCCGGGAGGTATTGTGTCAAACATTCCGCTTTGTCCTTTTTGGGCAAGCAAATCCATGTAAGGTGTGCGTGCTGCCTGCAGCGGAGTTTTATTTCCCAATTCGGGGATGGGCTCATCTGCCATCCCGTCGCCAAGAATGATGATTTGTTTCATCTTTTATGTTATCTGATGTTTGCAATAGAAATAATATCGGAGAAGACACCTGCAGCGGTTACGCTTGCTCCGGCACCGTAGCCCTTGATTACCATGGGGTACTCATTGTATCGCTCGGTAGTTATCATGATTATGTTGTTGCTTCCTTCGAGGTCGTAGAAGGGGTGACCTTTTTCCACTTCGTGTAGTCCCACCTTGCAGTCGCCATTATCGTAGGTGGCAACAAAGCGCAGTTTTTTGCCTTCCTCTTCAAGCTTTTCTCTTCTCTCCTCAAATGACGCATCCATATCGTCAATAGTTTGCCAGAACTCTTCGAGTGTTCCGTCAAAATACTTTTGCGGAACGAAAAGGTTTTTCTCTACATCTGACTGGTCTATTCTTGCACCGGCTTCGCGGGAAAGGATAACTAGCTTGCGGGTAACGTCAAGACCACTTAAATCTATACGCGGGTCGGGTTCGGCAAACTGTGCGTCAACTGCCATCTGTATAGCTTTGCTAAAGGTGATATCTTTACTAATGGTGTTAAAAATGAAGTTGAGTGTCCCTGAAAGAACTGCTTCGAGCTTCACTATTTTATCACCTGAGTTGGTCAGCGAGTTCATTGTGTTGATAATAGGCAGTCCTGCTCCCACATTAGTTTCGAAGAGAAACTTAACTCCTGACTTTCGTGCTGCTTTTTTCAGTTTCTGATATTCGTCATAGTCTGACGATGCAGCTATTTTATTGGCTGTTACTACAGATATACTTTTGGAAAGGAATTCCTGATACAATTCTGATACATTTGGACTTGCGGTGCAGTCGACAAATACTGAATTGAAAATATTCATTTCGAGTATGCCTTTCTTTATAACCTCGGGTGAGCTCTTCACACCATAAGTCATAAGTTTGTCGTAGTAGTCCTCCAGGTCAATACCATCTCTATCGAAAAGGGCTTTGCGACCATTTGCAATTCCCACAACATTTATTCTGAGCTTGTTTTGATTTTTAAGTGTCTGTTGCTGCTGCTTGATTTGCTCAAGCAAGTTGCCGCCAACAGTACCAGTACCAACAATGAAGAGGTTGAGGTCCTGGTAGGGCGAAAGGAAGAATGAATCGTGGATTACATTCAAAGACTTCTTTAGATCTGACTTTGAGATAACACAAGATATATTGGTTTCTCCTGCACCCTGAGCTAACGCAACTATGCTGATGCCATTTCTGCCCAGAGCTTCAAAGAACTTGCCTGCAATGCCCGGGACATTTCTCATATTCTGTCCCACAATAGCTATTGTTGCAAGGTCATGCTCAACCTGAATTTCATTAATGCTTCCCATTGAAATCTCATGCTCAAACTCTTTGCTAAGAACTTTCAGCGACAATGCCGCATCCTGAGAGCGAACTCCGATTGATGTACTGTTTTCTGACGATGCCTGTGAAACGATAAACACACTTATTCCATTATCGGCCAAAGCTGTGAATATACGTTTGTTCACACCGATAACACCTACCATTCCCAAGCCCTGGATAGTGATAAGCGATGTGTCACCTATTGAAGAAATACCTTTTATTATCTGTCCGTCTCTTTCGGGCTCAATATTTTTGATGAGTGTTCCCGGCAATTCGGGTTTGAAAGTATTCTTTACATAAATGGGAATATTCTTGTGATAGACGGGGAATATTGTAGGCGGATAAATAACCTTTGCGCCAAAGTTTGACAACTCTATTGCCTCTGTAAATGACAATTCGTTAATCAAATAGGCAGATTTGATTATCCTTGGATCAGCTGTCATAAATCCGTCAACATCGGTCCAAATCTCAAGCATGGAGGCATCCACAGCAGCTGCTATTATTGAAGCTGTATAATCTGAACCGCCTCTACCCAAATTAGTAATATCATTATTATCTCTGCTTGATGCTATAAATCCGGGCACAACGGCTACCTCAGCCAAAGCGAGATCGGCGAATGCTTCACGAATAAGATTGTTGCTAAGCTCCAGGTCGGGAATATGATGTATAAACTGTTTTTCAGTTTTGATAAACTCGGTTGAGTCATACAAGCGTGCATTTTTGATTACTTTGCTTACGATAAGTGATGAAAGACGCTCGCCGTAGCTTACAATCTTATCGGAAGTTTTTTGCGACAAGTCTCCAATAAGATAAACTCCTCGCAAAATATTGCGAAGCTCATCAAACAGAACCTGAGTTTTTTGTTTTAGCTCTTCTCTGTCCTCAGGCAGCAAAACGCTCTGCCCAATAACTATTTCGTGCTTTTCGACTACCTCATCTAGTAATGCTTTATAGCCGGGGTTTGAATTTAAGGCAAAGTCGGCAGCTAACAGCAATCTGTCGGTAATACCACCAAGTGCAGACACAACTACAATTACTGAAGAGTTTTCATTTTCTGCTATTTTTTTCACAAACTGAAGACACTCGGGAGTCTCAATAGACGACCCTCCAAATTTCATAACTTTCATTTGATTATGAATATTTATTGCAACATTTAGTGTTGCATATTATTTAAATAAGTGATTATAAAAATGATAACCGAGAGGAATATCATTTAGGGCAACAAAAGTTGAGCGGATAGAAATATTACATAACCCCCAAAGGGGTCATAAACATAGATGTTGTAGTGTTGGTGTATGTTGATATATTATTGCCCACGTTAAATGTGAATTTGTTGCAAAGATAGAAGATTAATTAATAAAAAGAAACAAAAAGAGTAAAATAACTGTACTTTTAATATCAATCTGCCAGAAATCAACCTCTAAAGTGTACAACAAATCAATTTCTGACGGTTGATTTAAAATCCTGTGATATTGAAGGCAGTTGTCAGATTGAGCGATACTCTATCTGTAAATTTTTTTCCGCTATTAATATTCCCGGTGATGTCAGTGACCTGAACACCAAGACCAACAATAGGTATTCTGACCCCCGACTCTGCATTCTGACGAGTGAGAAACACAACCCCGCCAATATTGTGCAAAGGTTTATGATTTGTCAACTCGGTGCGATAAAACAATGTAAACCCAAACCGCGTATCATCTTTTTCTTCTTCATATTCCGGAGGTGTCAATGTGTATCCTATATGGATTGGCACTGCATGATACTCTTTGTAAATTCCTGATCTGCCTGAAACTGTTTTACCATACTCTCGTGAGGTGCCTGATGCCTCGTTGTGCACTGTCTTGTAATCACGAATATCTATCGGATCAAGCGTTAAATAGTTGTTCCGATAGTGGTATCCAAGCGATAATGTAAATAGATTTTTACCGCCAACAAGGTTGTTGTAGTTAAAAGCAACGCCACCACCACGAAATCTGATATTTTCAAATTGTTCACTGAATTCATTTTCGGGATTGAATACTGTGAACTTATTGAGAACATAATCGGCACGAATAGAGAAGTAATCTACAAATGAAGATACAGGATTTGAAAACAAATTCATCTTGGTGTAACTGAGATTGAGATTTGTTCCCGGATTAAGCTTACCGCCTGAAAACAGTGTTGATATTCCATTGGTAGGCTTTGCCTTTAGACCAAGCGTTAAATATTGATTGGGAAAGATACCACTGTGGGGCAAAACAAATATAGATTTGAATTGCACGCTCTGTTCTGAAATATTGAAATTACCAAACAATGTGCTGCCGGTTATTCCTATAGGGTTTTGCAACAACTCTTCGCCATCTGATGTCTCGAGTAGTACCTGCGAAGACAAATAGAATGGTAGCAGAGCAAGTAACAATAGAATAAAGACTTTTCTCATACTATTTTTACTGTACCGGTATGGATTTGTAAACCTGTGTAACTCCTCCTTCTATAAGCCCTTCGAGCTGCTTACTCTCCTGTCCTTCAATGATTATATTTAACTTAACAGATGCTCCGTTTTTCCCTCTGGCTACAATCTTTACATCAAACGAGCCGTCGATATGATATGCCTCAAGTTCTTTGAATCTTATTTTTTCTGCTTTATCGTAATCCCATCCGCCAATTTCATTATCATCCAGGTAAACATGGCAATCAAGTATTGATCCCCAGAATTTCAATTCTAATCTAAGATTTTTATTTGTCATATTATTTTGTTTTGTTTAATAGTCAAACAAACATTGGATAAGATTTGTTGCTTTTAAAAAAATAAAGTTTGTATATTTGAGCCACTCATTCAAATTTAACACTATGTCGCACACTGAGGACTTACTACACTATATTTGGAAGTATCGTCTTTTTGAACAAAAAAACCTGAACACAACAGACGGACAACCTGTAGAAATTATTGACCCCGGACTACACAACTCCAATGCGGGTGCTGATTTTTTTAATGCAAAGATTAAGATAAACAACAAAATGTGGGCCGGTAATGTGGAGATACATATCGACTCGGACGATTGGTACAAACACAAGCATCATTTGGACAAGAATTACAACTCGGTCATACTACACGTTGCTGAACATATAAATAAAAAAGTAGTAAATGAGCAAGGGACTGAAATACCGCAGTTAAATATTACTATATCAGAAAACTTCAAGAGCAGAGCCGAGAGACTGCTGGAGAGAAAAAACAAACTCCCGTGTAAAGAAGAGCTGCAACAATTAGACAAAATGAGCGTAGCATCGTGGCTTGATGCATTGGCAATAGAGAGGCTCGAACGAAAGACGAATGACATCTACAAGCATCTTGACAGATTCAACAATTCCTGGGATCAAACATTTTATATTTTACTTTCTCGTAATTTTGGCTTTGGTCTTAACTCTAATGAGTTTGAAAGATTGGCACTTAGTCTTCAGTATAACATTATTCAAAAACATTCCAACAACATCTTTCAAATTGAAGCACTGCTATTTGGACAAGCAGGAATGCTACAAGATGAGCAGCCGGCTGATGACTATTATATTTCGCTAAAGCATGAGTACGATTTTTTGAGACACAAATATCAACTTAAGCCTCTTGATCAGTTTCTTTTTAAAAAGCTAAGAGTCAGGCCAGGTTCATTTCCTCAAATAAGGCTGGCTCAGTTATCTTCGCTCTTTGCACAATCGGGAAGAATTTTCTCAAACATTCTGGAAACCGAAGATTACAGAAAAATAAGGCTGTATTTTCAATCGCAGGTATCTGAGTATTGGAAAACTCACTACACATTTGGGAAGGTATCAAAGAATATATCAAAATTTATTGGCGATTCATCTCTTGACAATATTCTAATCAACACGGTTGCCCCCATATTATTTGCATATGGAAAGAAGAACGATCAGGAAAAATATTGCGAACAGTCATTTTCAATTTTAGAGTCAGTAAAGCCTGAGAAAAATTCTATTATTACCGAATTCAAAAACGCGGGACTGACAGTTTCAAACGCCTTCGACTCTCAGGCAATAATTCAACTTAAAAAGGAATATTGTGACAAAAAGAAATGCCTGTACTGCAAGGTAGGATATAAAGTATTAGCCCAAAACAGAGCTTAAACAGGTCTCAAGTATCTATTTTTCATTTTTTATAAACTAAAAAAACAATAAACAGATATTTCGTTGTACTTTTGCATCAAAATTAAAGTGCTGTAATATAGATGTTCAGAACAATAAGACATATTTTTCACCTCCTAATTATATTATTATCCTGTGGATTGGTGAATTCTTGTGCCAACATGGCATCACCTACGGGTGGCGCATACGATGATGACCCACCAAAACTGATACGCTCCAATCCCAAAAATGGAGCATTGAATGTTACCAGGAAAGTAATAGAAATAGAATTTGACGAGAATATAAAAATAGAGAAGCCTGCTGAGAAGGTAATTATAACACCACCTCAAATCGACCTGCCCGTTATAAAGGCAGTGGGCAAAAAAGCGGTGGTTGAAATAAATGATGATCTGCTCGATAATGCTACTTATACTATTGACTTTACCGATGCTATAGTTGACAACAATGAGGGAAATCCACTGGAAAACTTCTCTATTTCATTTTCTACCGGTGACGTACTTGATACACTTGCTGTGTCCGGTATCGTGCTATCTGCTGACAATCTGGAGCCACAACAGGGGATATATGTGGGAATACATACAAACCTAGAAGACACTGCTTTCACCAACCTACCTTTTGAAAGAATATCCAGAACCGACTCCAGGGGTAAGTTTACTGTGAAAGGTCTTGCACCCGGTGAGTACAATATATTTGCCCTTAACGACAACAATCGTGATTACAAATATGACAATCCCCAGGAATCTATAGCTTTCCTGGATTCAATAATTGTTCCATCGTCAATGCCGGCGGTGAGACAAGATACAGTATTTAAGGATAGCGTTACCATTGAATCAATAGAATCGGTTAATTACACCAGATTTATTCCTGATGACATCGTTTTACGCTCTTTTGAGTCGAAATTTAAAAGAAAGTACATTCAGAAACATGAGCGACCTGTGCGTGAAAAGCTATTGTTATTCTTTGGAGCACCTCAACATAAACCCTCATTTGAGCTATTGGATTCTACACGAACATACAGTGACGATTGGTATTTAATGGAAAGGAGTCTTGAAAATGACACATTAACGTTCTGGATTACTGACTCACTTGTCTTTAACCAAGATACTCTGAATCTCAAAGTGGACTACATGAAGACAGACTCTCTAAACATGGACCAACTTCAAACCGATACATTAAGATTTACTTACAGAGCACCAAGGCAAACCAAAAAGGAGAAAGACAAAGACACTGAAGGAGAGGAGCCACCGATAGAGTTTTTGGACTTCTCACACAATATAAAGACTGTTCATGAAGTTTTTGACCCTATTTATTGGATGTTTGAGAAGCCTGTTCTTAGATTTGATTCTTCTAATATAGTACTTGAGAAAGAAGTGGATTCACTATTCACTCCGCTGACATTCAAATTTGCGGCAGATTCGCTAAATCCCAGAAAGTTTAAAATAGAACATAAATGGGAGTTTGATAATACATACCGCCTTTCAATTGACTCAGCATCGGTTCACGGTGTGTATGGACTGTGGAACAAGAAAGTGGAGCAGAAGTTTAAAATAAAGTCAATGGACCAATATGGCAATCTAATGTTCAACATAACAGGATTGCCCGAAAGTAAAACAGCATATGTTGAGTTGCTTGACTCGTCGGATAAACCTTTTAGAAAAATTAAAGTCAAAAACGGCGAGGCGTTGTTCTTCGATATTAATCCCGGGAAAATATATGCTCGATTGTTTATTGATGAAAACGAAGATGGGGAATGGACAACCGGAAACTATGAGAAGAAAAGACAACCCGAAAGAGTTTATTACTATCCGCGAGAGTATGAGATAAGGGCTTATACCGACCACGAGGAATCGTGGAACTTATTGGAGTTGCCTCTGGATGAACAAAAACCTAGAGATATATTAAAAAACAAGCCGGAAGAAAAGAAAAAACGTAACGCAAACCGGGAAAGAGAAGCTCAACGTAGTCAGAGCAGCAGTAGAGGTAGCAGCAGTAGTAGACAACCTTCAACCACAAGCAGAAGCAGTGGCGGCATGATGCAGCGCTAACGACTAAAGAAAACCAGAATGAAGAAAAATAAATTTTTATTGCTATTTATCGCAATTCTTTTACATTTCAGCTTTGACGCAAGTGCACAGTGTGATATTGTGAATACTGCATTCAATAGCGGGGAAAACATCAGTTATGATTTGTATTTTAACTACGGACTTATAAATACCCGTGCAGGTGCCGGATCCATGGCAACCGAGATGGTAAACTATAAAGGTGACAGTGCGTATAATATCAGAATGTTGCTCAACACATCAGGACTTGTAGGGAGCTTCTATAGTGTAAATGACACATTGGTTTCATATATAGATTTGAGCTTGCGTCCATTACTTTTTACAAAAAATGCATTTGAGGGGAAGGATTATTCAAAAGAAATCCAATCATTCAACTATTCAGGAAATGACATAAAGATCAGGACAAGCAGAGTATTCAATTTTGAAAAAAGGTTTGATGAGACATTTACCACTAATACATGTACGTATGATTATCTCTCAGTATTGCCATTAATCAGAAATCTTGACTATACGGGAATGAAGCCCGGTGATTTCAAAAGCATCCAGTTTGTAGCGGGAAAAGATATCGTAAACATGAGCGTTAACTATAACGGCAAATCTAAGGTGAAAGCTAACAATGGTAAAACATATAACACTATTCAGATATCTATGACAATCAATGACAAAGCCTTTAAGAATAAAAAAGAAGCAATCAGTGCTTCACTGACCGATGATAATAACCGAATACCTATTGTTATTAATACCCATCTTAAAATGGGTGCTATACGTGCCGTGCTTAAAGATATGAGCGGTGTAAGAAATTAGCCCTTGAATATAACAAATGAAGCTGTACAATATTTGATATTGCGATAGGCTACTTTATCAATTAAATATTTTTTTCTTTAATTGGCTGCTGAAAAAGTATCATTTACCACGAAAGTAAGTATCTTTGCACCAAACATTAACAATAATCATTCTACAGAGGTGAGCACTTTTCTACCAAAAATTCCAGAACCTGCGCTGAGGCGTTTGCCTTGGTATTTGTCGTATGTCAAACTACTTAAAAAACAAGACTTTAGTCATGTTTCATCAACCCAAATTGCAAAAGAGATAAACGTATCTGCCTCTCAGATTGCAAAAGACTTGTCGTATGTGGACATAACCGGTAAAACTCGTGTAGGATATGACATTAATGAACTGATTGCAGTTTTGGAAAACTTTTTAGGTTTTACTCAAAAACATTCGGCTATTTTGTTTGGAGTTGGTAGCTTAGGGGCAGCTTTGCTTTCTGACTCGGGACTAGAACAATATGGACTGAAAATCATAGCCGGTTTTGATGTTGACTCTGACATTGTTGGAAAATCAATTAATAAAATCCCTGTATATCATTCTGATGACTTTCTTAAACTAAATAAAACAATAAAAGCACAAATAGGCATTTTGACCGTACCCTCCGGTATTGCTCAAAATGTTGCAAACTACATGATTGAAGGAGGAGTAAAAGGAATTTGGAATTTCACCCCATTTAGAATTAATGTTCCCGAGGACATTGTTCTTCAAAACACCTCACTTTATGCGCACCTTGCTGTAATGTTTAACAGACTAAGATGAAAATATTTGCTATAGGACTCAACTACGAGGCGCACAACCGGGAAATGAAACGAAGCTTTGAAGCTGAAGAACCGGTTGTATTTATGAAGCCCGATACAGCATTACTTCGAAACGGCAATCCTTTTTTCTATCCCGATTTCTCACAAGAGATACATTATGAAACTGAGCTGGTAGTTAAAATAAGCCGACTGGGCAAAAGCATAGAAGAGAAATTTGCACACAGGTATTATGATGAAGTTACAGTTGGAATAGACTTCACCGCACGCGACATTCAATTGAAACAAAAACAACTGGGACTTCCATGGGAGGTTGCCAAAGCCTTCGACAACTCTGCACCTATAGGTGAGTTTGTTTCAAAACATGAGTTTGGAGACATCAATAACATCAACTTCCGATTAGACATCAACGGAGAGTCAGTTCAACAGGGAAATACAAGTAACATGATTTACTCTGTAGATAAAATTATCTCTTACATAAGCCGATTCTTCACACTCAAAATTGGAGATCTAATTTTCACAGGAACACCTGCAGGTGTAGGTCCGATTTCGATAGACGATCAACTTCAGGGATTTTTAGAAGATAGGAAGTTATTAGATTTCAGAATTAAATAGATGATTATACAATAAAAAGGAGTTATATTTGTTTTATTAGAAACAGAAACTTTATAATCATGCAATTAATATCAAAAAAAGCTGTAATCACTCTGCTTCTCGGCATAGGGCTTTTGTTTTCGGAGCACCTGCTCTCACAAGAGTATAATCCAATTCCGGTTGCTGTTCCGTCTCTACAAATTGCACCTGACGCACGGGGGGGGGGTATGGGAGACATTGGTGCAGCTTCGATGCCCGACGTTTATTCGCAGTATTGGAATGCTGCTAAATATCCTTTTGTCTCCAGCAATGCAGGTTTTGCTATATCATACACTCCATGGCTAAGCAAATTGGTGAGCGATATCAACCTTATGTATGCCTCGGGTTACTGGAAGTTTGGTTATGACAATTTGAACGCCATAAGTGCTTCGTTACGCTATTTCTCGCTAGGAGAAGTAAATATATTTGACCCAAGCACAGACTTCCTAATGTCAGTGTCTCCCAATGAGTTTGCATTCGATTTTGCTTATTCACGACGCCTGTCTCAGACATTCTCAGGTGCGGTAACATTGCGATATATTCATGCAGATTATTCAACAGGAGACGATGACGTTACTCCAGGGAACGCATTTGCTGCCGATATTTCAGGTTATAATGAATCATACGTCAATATAGGCCGTTCGGAAGCATTGTTGGGGTTTGGATTTAATATCTCCAATATTGGAACTAAAATATCGTATGACGGTGGCAACACCTCTATGTTCCTGCCTACTAACTTAAGATTGGGAGCCTCAATAGGACTGCCCCTGGACAACAGAAACACTTTATCATTTAGTGCCGACATTAATAAACTCTTAGTCCCCACTCCACCTCTTTTTGAAGAAGGAGAAACGGAGGAAGAAAAACAGAAAAAAATTGATGATTACAATAGTATCTCCCCCGTTAATGGTATTTTTAAATCTTTTGCCGATGCACCGGGAGGATTTAAAGAAGAGATGCAGGAAGTTGTCTGGTCAATTGGTGCAGAATATACGTATAACAATCAATTTTCAATACGAACAGGATACTACAACGAAAATGAATACAAAGGCAACCGCAGATACTTTACTTTTGGCGCAGGATTCAGAATGAGTGGATTTCAGATTGATGCGGCCTACCTAGTATCAACAGCACAATCTAACCCATTGGATCAGACGCTAAGGGTTTCTCTGGGATTTGACATAGACGGGTTAAGACAATTAATGAGATAAAACGACAAAACAATGAATATTAGGGTTGGATTTGGATACGACATGCACCAGCTGACTGAAGGAAGAGACCTGTGGATGGGTGGTGTGAAACTAGATTATATAAAGGGATTAAAGGGTCATTCGGATGCAGATGTATTAATACATGCAATATGTGACGCACTGCTCGGTGCAGCTAATTTACGCGATATCGGTTATCACTTCCCCGACACAGATGATAAAAATCTAAATATCGACAGTAAAGTTATACTCAGGAATACAATGGATATTATACGTGAGAAGGGTTATGAACTGGGTAATATTGATGCTACAATTTGTGCCGAAAAACCAAAAATGAACCCTCACATTCCATCAATGCAAAAGGTACTTGCAGAGATTATACAAACCGACACCGATAATATATCAATAAAAGCCACAACATCTGAAAAGATGGGATTTGTGGGGCGAGAAGAAGGAATAACAGCTTACGCAGTTGCATTGATTCACAAACAATAAAACAGAACATTCAAATTGATACCTAAATGGCTACAACGGATAAGGCACTCAAGAGGATATGGTGTGCATTCTCCGTTTGCATTTAATTTAATTACCGGCATTATTAACGATAAAAATGCCTATTATGCATTTTTCGATATCGAAGATATGCTTTTTGCTAAGGGATTAGAACTAGGTAATGAAAAGCTGCATCATCTTTCCTACAGACTACTAACACACCTCAATCCTCACAACTCACTGGAAATTGGCAGCACCGATGACTCAAATGTTTTTTTTATAGCTTCGGCATTACAGGATAAAGCGTGCTACAGCATAGAAGGTAAAGAAACGGTGAATGAAAGGAAAAGGCAGATTATAAATGAGCAGTATCACAACATACAAATTATCAACAAGCCTGATAAAGAAGAAAAGTACGGCTCAATATTTGTGACGCCGCAAGTCACATCAATCACTCCTGCGGAATTGTTATCTGTAAGCGGGGAAAATTGTTTCTGGATAGTATCCGGCATAAAATCAGGTATCGGCAAACAATTTTGGAGGAAAACAGTTATAGACAAACAGGCGAAGGTTACTTTTGATATGAAAGATATCGGTATTATCTTCATCAACAATGAACTTAGCAAACACCACTATTTTATTTAATGAATAACTATATCAAACTAAAATGAGAAAGAGCTACATATATACTAAAACAGGTGATAAAGGCAAGACATCATTAGTTGGCGGAACACGAGTCGAAAAAAATCATATTAGACTTGACGCCTACGGCACCATTGACGAGCTAAACAGCTTTACCGGTTGGTTGATATGCGAGATAATGGATGAAGCATCTAAGCCATTCCTTTCCTACGTCCAGCACAAGCTTTTCACAGTAGGTTCTCATCTGGCTACTGAAACTGAGGAAATATCTCCGCGAGATGCCAGTATTATCAAAAATGAAGATATTGAACGTATAGAAAAGGAAATAGACCGAATAGATAACCTTCTCCCTAAAATTAAGCGCTTTATTTTACCCGGAGGAAGTGAATCCGGTGCAAGAGCACATATTTGCCGAACAGTATCACGCAGAGTAGAAAGGGCTATATATGATGTAGCTGAAAAGTACCCTGTTGAAGAGAATATTCTTATCTTCATCAATCGTCTGTCAGACTACTTTTTTGTGCTCGCAAGATTAGAAAGTAATCAATCCGGGAAAGAAATATTCTGGGAACAGGGTGAAATCTAATTTATTTTGTATATTTTTGCCGATTATAACTGAAATAACTAACTTTTATTTTTAAATATGTATTGGACACTTGAATTAGCATCTAAACTGGAAGACGCTCCTTGGCCGGCAACTAAAGATGAGCTGATTGATTTTGCTCAACGTTCCGGTGCACCACTTGAAGTTATTGAAAACTTGCAGGAAATCGAGGATGACAGCGAAGTCTTCGAAACAATCGAAGATATATGGCCCGATTATCCAAGCAAAGAAGATTTCTTCTTTAATGAAGATGAATATTAAATAAGCGTTTTCCCAATTAAACAAAACAGCCGCATGAAACAAAATCATGCGGCTGTTTTTATTTGTGTAAGTGTCCCGTCCTAGTATAGCGTTACACAAAAAGAAACGTTATGAAAGAAGAAAAAG
>CAYFUQ010000053.1:14074-17116 GCA_964346415.1 uncultured Proteiniphilum sp. | reverse complement strand
GTGTCTTCTGCCAGACTGATATTAATCACATTTTCACGTACAGTCACATCCTGCGATGCAAATCCGATGTAGGAGAAGGATAATGTCTGACCCGCATCTGCGCTGATTGTGTAACGCCCGTCAATATCCGTTACGGTACCGATATTCGTTCCTTTCACAAAAACAGTTACGCCGATCAGTGGTTCATCATCGATTGCCGACACCACTTTGCCTGTAACGACATTGCTTTGTAAAGGTCTTGCATTCAGGGTCACCGGCTTCAAAAGAATCAGTGACACGCCGATTAAAAGACAGTATAAATAGCGATTATTCATACTTCGTTTGCGATTCATGTTTATCATACTTAAATTATTAATTGTTTAAAATTGAACTTGTTGGTTATTGCTTTTCTGTTCGATGTTCCCACAACTTATCAAATTCACGGCGAGAAACCGGGCAGAATTGATGAAGTTGTGGGAAAGTTCTTTATTGTCCTAAAGGTATTTGTTGCTCAGTTCCTGTGTAAGTAACATTTATGCCTTTTGCATCCGGATTGACAGGCTGAGGATTGTTTTTGTCAACAAATACAACATTGAAACTGCGTTCTTGCAACATACCGTCGAATGATCCCGACCTGTTGCCAATCTTCAGTGTTTGTGAAGCATCGTCGTAGTTGAAGTCAATAGTGGAGTATTCATCTTTTTCGTAATTGTAGTTCACGCCCTCATCCTCATATAATGAGAAATGCCCGTTCTTGCCTCCAAATACATAGAGAGTAATGTTTTCTGGTTTTTTCTCAGAAGAGTATTGTATTTCAGGTCCGAAAGGTACAATTGCGCCTTCCTTTACAAAGAGTGGCATTCGGCTGTAAGGAGCATCAACCAATTGTTTTTGTCCTCCTTCAATGAATTTACCTGTATAAAAGTCATACCATCCAACTGTGGCGGGGAAGTAAACTTCTTTCTTAGTTGCCTGATATTCATACACGGGGCATACCATTAAGGCATCTCCAAACATATACTGATCACCAATGTTGTTTACTTTCGAATCCTTTCCGTGATCCATTACCAATGCACGCATAATTGTGTAGTCTTCGAAATATGTTTTTCCTGCTAATGTATATATATAAGGCATCAGTCTGTAACGAAGTTTATTGTAAAAGAGCATTGACTGATATGCAGGATGATTTTCAGGAGCAATGTTGAAAATCTCTCTGTAGGGGAACTGTCCGTGTGAGCGGAACAGCGGTACGAACGTGCCAAACTGCGCCCATCTGGTGTTTAGTTCTCGCCACTCCTTCATATCTTCATTTTCTATTCCGGTAGCATTATAGTAGTGCTGCGCCTGCTCATATCTGCTTTCTACACAAAATCCCCCAATATCCATTGTCCAATATGGTATTCCCGACATGGCAAAGTTAAGACCTGCTGTAATCTGAGACTTCATGTCTTCCCATCGTGTACCAATATCACCACTCCAAACAGCCGTAGAATAGCGTTGAATACCCGAAAATCCTGAACGGGTCAATAGAAATACCCTGTCATTGGGATTAACACTTCTTTGTCCGTCATAAATTGCCTCTGCATTTACAAGCGAATAGGCATTGAAGTACTTTGTTGATGGACCGAGAGCGGTAGGTCCGCACAGCGATTTGCGGTAGTCCATGTCAGTATTGTCCTGAATGTTGGGCTCGGAGGCATCCATCCACCAGGCATCAATATTAAGAGAGTATAGGTTTTCCTCCAGTTGTTTCCAGAACAAATCACGTGCTCCCTCTGAGTATGCATCATAAAATGATCCTATATATCCTTCTCCAATCCAGTCGCGGATACTGTCTTTGACAGCTTGTTGATACATCCAGCCATTTTTGTCAAATTCTTTATAATTATCTGTGGTTGTATAAAACTTAGGCCATACCGAAATCATGATACGTGCATTCATGTCATGAATCTTTTCCACCATTCCTTTTGGATCGGGAAATCTTTCTTCATCAAATTTATGGCTTCCCCATTCTGCTTCGGGCCAATAGCTCCAGTCCTGCACAATATTGTCGATAGGAATATTTCTTTTTCTGAACTCAGCGAGAGTTTCCAGCAGTTCGTCCTGACTTTTGTAACGCTCTCTGCTTTGCCAAAAACCCATAGCCCACTTAGGCATAATTTGTGATTTACCGGTAAGAGTTCTGTAACCGCTTATAACATCATCAATGTTGCTTCCGGCCACAAAGTAGTAATCTATCTCATTTCCCATTTCGCTCCATAATGATAATTTGTTTTGCTCCGACTCGGCAACGGGGCTTAGGGCTTTTAATGCGATATAAGAAACGTCGCCATCAGGTTCCCACTCAATGCGAATTGGTACTCTTTTGCCTTCCTGGAGATTGTATTCAAACTTGTAGTAGTTTGGATTCCAGGCAGTACGCCAGCGCTCTTCCACTACGGGTTCATCATTAATAAATACTTTAGTGTAACCTGCATAGTGAAGCATAAAGTGATACAATCCACTTTCAGGTGCTTCTATTTCACCACTCCATACAACTTTGGAGTTGTTTAGTTTAAAGTCCTCCGGGAAGTTCTTTAATAATGGTATAAACTGATAATCAAGTTTGTCTTCTTTGCGGATTATAGCGTTGGCAGACTCGTCCTTCTCTGTATAAACAGCAGTTAGTCCTCCTTCACTTCCATAAGAGTCATAAAGCTTGAACTGGTCTAGGTTTGAGTAATCACGAACATCGCCAAATCTGCTTAGAGAGTAGTTATCCCATACTATTCCATAGTTTTTGCTGGATACAACAAAAGGTACCGACACTTTGGTGTTGTATTGATACAGTGACTCGTTTTTCCCTTTATAATTAAAGTCGTCTGCCTGGTGTTGTCCCAAACCATAGAAGGCCTCGTCGTCGGGCGACTCAAACACCTGGTGTAAAGTGTACCCTTTCGTGCCCTCTATTTCTATAGGTATAAATTTCTTTCCACCATTTTCGTTTTCCCGTAGTATATACTCGCCTGCTTTGTTGAAGAATGCTATTTCACCGGTCGTTTTATTAATCTTTACATCCAGTGA
>CAYFUQ010000053.1:0-13974 GCA_964346415.1 uncultured Proteiniphilum sp. | reverse complement strand
CTTTGTTGAAGAATGCTATTTCACCGGTCGTTTTATTAATCTTTACATCCAGTGAGTCTGTGGAAAGAGTAATTGTATTACCGCTTTCTTCAACATTGAATTTATCAGACAATTTAAGTCCCGATTGGATAATCAGGCTTTTCTCGTCTGACAGTCTCTTCTCGGGCGATGCTGTTACATGAATGATTTTATCATTAACTACATTCAACCGAATCGTTCTCGTATCGGAGCTGTTTGCCTGCTTAAGCCGAACGATGATTCCATTTTGTGTTTTCTCAAATCTTGCTGACGAGCAAGATGCGAAAAGTAAAATACTGAGTGATACTAAAAAAATACGTCCCATATGTTTTGAATTTTTTGTAAAATTAGTCATGTTTTACACAAATGCTCCTGCTTTATGTTTCTTAGAGCAGGAGTTATTGATAACACAGGGGGACGTTTTGTTTCCGTAAGGGATGTTAAATGTTTATGGAGTGTTCTCATGTGCATCATCAGTGGGTTCAGATGCTCTGTTTTGATACTGAGATGGGAGTATGTCAAATTCTTCTTTGAAGTACTTGCTGAAACTTTTCGGATTATTGAATCCCACTTTGTATGCAACTTCAGAAATGTTTAACTGGCTTTCCCTTAGTAGTTGAGCTGCACGCTTGAGACGGATTATACGAATAAACTCTATAGGACTCTTTCCGGTTAATGAAGTCATCTTCTTGTATAGATGAACCCTGCTTATTCCAAGTTCTTTGCTTAGCTTTTCAACAGAGTAGTCACTATTGTCTATATTGTATTCAACTAACTTTACTGCATTTTTAATTAATTTTTCATCTAACGGAGTAATTGTTATTTCAGACGGTTTGATTTCTATTTGATCTTTGAACTTACTTTGGCGACTGTTTCTAAGTTCAAGTATTTTATTAATCCTTAGCATTAAAATGTCGAAATTAAACGGCTTTGTGATATAGTCATCAGCGCCTATTTCAAGTCCCCGAAGTTCATGTTCCTGAGCAGTGTGTGCTGTAAGCAGAATAAGGGGAATATGTGATGTTCGAACATCGTTCTTGACCTTTTCGCAAAGCTCGTATCCATCCATTTCGGGCATCATTACATCACTTATTATAATGTCGGGTGAGTTTTTGATGATTTTTGCCCATGCTTCCACACCATTTGAAGCTTCCTGAATTGAGAAGTCCTGTTTGAGTGTTTCAGTCATAAATTGACGAAAATCATCATTGTCGTCTACTACAAGGATAGTGGTTCCATCTTCCGGCATAGTTTCAGTTTCTTCTTCTTTTGGTTGTGTGGTCTCTGCATTATCTGTCAATTCTATTTCTTCGGGCCCTGATGTTATATGTTCCAGTCTGTTGACCGGAAATTGAAGAACGAAAAGAGTGCCCTTGGGTACATTGTCATATACATTAATTGTGCCCTTACAAATAGAAATAAACTCATTCACGATATGGAGCCCTATTCCACTTCCGGGAAATTCTTCATTTTGAGCTTTCCCCTGATAAAAGCGCTCGAAGACCCTCTTCTTTTCATCATCCTTTATCCCAACACCCGTATCGATTACTCTTATTTCAATATGCTCCGTGCCATCCTCTTTCTCTTTTGGTAAAAGTTTCAGCATCACATCCACGCTTCCATTCTTTTCAGTAAACTTTATGGCATTCGAAAGAAGGTTCATCATTATTTTTCTCATCTTATCTTCGTCAAACACCATCCTTAATTCATCAATCGATGAGAAAAAAGTAAGTCTGATATTCTTCTTTTCTGAATATTCAATGAAATAAGTGCAAATGTTGTTTAGGTATGCTACTATATCTCCATATGATAAATTCAGAGAATGTTCATTTACGTCACTTTTTCTGAAATCCAGTAGTTGGTTAACCATATCCAGCAGTCTGATGGCATTTTTGTGAATAAGCGTTAGTCGCTCCTTTTGTTGCTTATCTTCAACAGATTTCATTACATTTTCCAGAGGAGAGATAATCAGAGTGAGAGGTGTTCGCAACTCATGACTGACATTTGTGAAAAAGCGAAGCTTCAGGTCATCAACTTCATGTTTGCGTTGCGCTTCCAGTTCTATTTGCTTCATTTTAAATTTCTGTTGCTCATTTCTTATAATTCTCCATCGCGCCATTATGAGAATTGAAACCAGAAGAAACATATAAAACATATAGGCTCCGACTGAAAGCCAGAATGGTGGTTTTATTCTGATTTGAAGTGCAGTGGACTCCTCACCCCAATAACCGTCACTGTTTGCTGCTTTCACTCTGAGTGTGTACTTGCCGGGAGCTAGACTGGTGTATGTTACGCTGTGAGTTCCCTTTTCTGTTGTCAGCCAATCGGTGTTAAATCCTTCCAGCATGTAGGCAAATGTGGTTTTTTCAGGTAGGATATAATTCATTGCTGAAAAATCAACTGAGAAAACATTTTGTCTGTATTTCAGAGTTACTTCTTTTACCTGACTCAATTCTGACGTTAATATTTTGTTTCCATCGTATTCCTCACCAACCAAAACATCTTCATTAAATAATTTAAGTCCGGTAAAAAGTACTTTTGGCTGGGCATCGTTGTAACGGATATTTATCGGATTGAACATATTGATACCGTTAGTGCCACCCATCAAAATTTCCCCGTCGGGAGATTTATGTATGGAGCGTAAGTTAAACTCGTGCCCCTGAAGACCATCTACTTCATTGTAATTTACAAATGAAAGATTCAAATCACTGGTTATCGGGTCTCTGTTTACTGTTATTTTTGAAACACCGTTAACTGTAGTAATCCACATATTGTGCTGATTGTCTTCAATAATTCCCGATATGACATTGTCGGTGAGTCCGTCACTTTTGTATAGCTGTGTGATTGTGTCGTCTATAGGATTCCAAATATTTAGACCTTCTCTGGTGCCTACCCAGATAAATCCCCGGCTGTCTTCATAAACCTGATTAACGTTGAGGTTGGTGAATGATTGGTCCCCTTTCCTGTTGCCCGTTAGTATTTCCGAATGTTCAGTTACAATATCGAAAATTGTAATCCCTATAGCAGTTCCTATGATTAATTTATCATTGGCTCCCAAAAATAGCGAGGAGATAAACTCCGATGACAACTGATGATTGACACTGCTGTTGAATGTAGTGAATTGTTTGTTTTTAGGGTTGAACTTTTGCAGACCACTCCCCAGAGTACCAATCCATATCATACCTGATTTGTCCTCCACAATAGACCAGACGTTATTATTTGCAAGTGTGTTGGGGTTATCCGGATTATGTCGATAGTTTACGAAACTGTTTCCGTCAAAACAATTCATTCCTGACAGATAGGTTCCTATCCATAACTTACCGTCATTAGCGGCGCACAAACTAACTATCACGTCATTGGTCAGCGAAGAATTCCCGGCTGAGTAATGTTTGTAGCTCGGTTGCGAGCTGGCTCCGTTCTTCATACGAACCAAACCACTCCCGTTGGTGCCAATCCATATATTCCCGTTGTTGTCTTTTATTACAGAGTTGACATCAGGTTTGAAGTTTTCATCGTTTTTGAAATAATTCAGATTTTCAATGCCAAATTTATATATACTCTCACTATAGTAAGAAATTCCATTCTTGTAAGTGCCAATCCAAATGATATTTGTGTCGTCAGCATAAATAGAGCTGATGCTGTTGTGTGCGATAGTTCGTTTGTCATAGGGTTGATTTTTCAGATTGATCAATGAGTTTGCCTTTTTGTCAATAATATCTATGCCACCATGATCTGTTGCTATCCATATTAACCCGTTATGATCCTGATTAAAATCCATAATCATGTTACTTGACAGGCGGAATGGAAAGTCACTATCTTCTGACCTAAGATGTTTCCACTCTTTTTTGTTGGAAAGATAAAGCCACGCACCAAGGGGGCCGTCAGAATACACCCATATATCGTTGTCTGAGTCAACAAATATTCTGAACTCCTGACCACTTTTCTGCTGTTGGATATAGTTGTCAGAATGAATGATATCCAGACTGCTTTTGTCCATATATTGGATAAGACCCGATTGGAAAATAAAGATATAACTGCTTTGATTCTCTTTTATGTCGGTTATAATTCCACTACTTAGTTCTCCTGATTGTCCGCTTTGGGGAAGAAAAACCAGATTGTTGGTTTCAGGTTCAAACCTGTAAAAGCCTGTTGAATTTGTATAACACCAAAAGTTTTTATCATCATCTATAAACACCAAATCTGCCGGGCTTTTTATACCCATTTCGCTTAGTAGCGTCTGACTCTTCTCAAACCTGTCGCTCTCAGGATTAAATACTACATACCCAACTCCTGTCTGAATCCAAAGTTGCCCTGTGACATCCTCCTGTACATTCATCACGAAATTGTCAGGTAATGAATATTCATCATTTGGATTGTGAAAAAACACTTTAAATTTATATCCGTCGTACCTGTTCAGACCCGATGAAGTAGAAAACCACATAAACCCCCTTCTGTCCTTAAAGATGTGATTAATCTGGTTGTTCGATAAACCATCATGTAGTTCTATTTGTTTAAACAAAAAGGGTTGCTGACCCGATAAGGAAGGGATAAAAGCAAGTAATAACAGAAATATCAGTATGTTTTGTATCGACTTAAGCATTGGTACAGGCTTTATATATTGCAATTACGATTAAATTGTTAATGATTTTAAGGTGTTGTTTTACATATTGTCATACAAACATAATAATAATTCTTCTATTATTTAATTTAGATCAAAAAGTAATATCAAAAAGATAGTTTGATTTTAAGTGTCTTAGACGTTCCGCTTTCTAATTTATAACTACTGCTTTTATCCAAGCGAAAAAGAGTTAAACCACTGTAAACTATTTGCTTTTTAGCTTAAAAATGTTTTCTTTGTATAGGTATTAATCGATTTATTCACTTCAAAAAGTAGAGGATTATGAAAAATTATCTGTTGATATTTCTGCTCCTGTTTCTGCCTCTTGCGGCTCCTCTATTGAATGCAAACAACAATATAGCCGAACAAAGCACACTTACGATCAAGGCACGTGTTGTGGCTGAAGATTCGCGGCAGCCACTAAACAATGCAAGTATAGCAGTTGAGTATTTAAATATATCTACTGTTTCTAATCAGGACGGATTCTTTAGTCTCAGAGTGCCCGGGTCAGCCCGCAAGTCAACGTTAATAATTCGTTTTCTGGGTTATGAAAACAAAGAACTTTCTGTAGAATCATTGATCAGTAACACCGATGTGGAGATACTTATGACTCCTTCTCCCATCGCTTTGGGACCCTTGGAGGTTGTGTCGGGCGATGGAAGCGGCCTAATAAGGGACGCACTTCGCCTTGTACCTCAAAACTATGCATCCAATCCCGAGATGATGGTTGCCTTCTATCGTGAGTCCATTAAGAAAGGCGGTAATTACATCTCTTTGGTTGAAGCAGTGCTGGACATTTACAAAGCTTCATATCGCAGCTACAATGAAGATCAGGCAAAGATATATATAGGAAGAAAGGCTACGGACGTTTCGCCTCGCGATACTGTGCTTATGAAATTTCAGGGAGGAATCAGTGCCGCTTTGATGCTGGATTTGGCTAAGCATCCGGAAATAGTATTTGGAGAATTGGGAGAAGATTACTCTTTTCATATAGAGCGAATGATTAATATTAACAACAAACCTCATTATGTCATCAGGTTTCAGCAAATGCCCTACATTACAGAGATCTTGTTCAGAGGCACAATTTATCTTGATGCCGCATCGTTAGCTTTTGCAAGGGTTGAGTTTAATATGAATGTTGAGGGAAGGAAAGAAGCCTCAAGGATATTCATCCGCAAAAAGCCTGCAAAAATGAAAGCCGATGTTGAAGAAGTAGGTTATGTAGTTGACTTTATTGAACAGGATGGTAAATGGCACTTTAATTACAGCAGCACCGATTTGAAGTTTAAGGTACGATGGACCAACAGATTCTTTGGTCTTTTCTCCACAACATATACCATAAGCTCTGAAATTGCCATCACAGACCGATATGAGAACGGGGGCAACAAGTTTCCCCGCAATGAGCGCATACGTTCTTCGGATGTGATAGCAGAGAAGGTTGAGCATTTTCGCAATCCCGACTTCTGGGGCGATTACAATGTTATTGAACCCGATATTGAAATAACAAAAGCAATTAATAAGCTGAGCAACAAATTACTTAGGCGAAATCAATAAAACATTGAAACAGTTTGTATTCTAAAAAAATAGACATATCTTTGCACTCCGAAAACTTTTAATAATTTTATAAGCAAGTTTTATGTATTTAAATTCAGAAAAAAAGCAGGAAATCTTCGCAAAGTACGGAAAGTCTAACACTGATACTGGCTCACCAGAAGCTCAGATTGCATTGTTTTCATACCGTATTTCGCATTTGACTGAACACTTGAAGTCAAATCGAAAAGATTATAACACTGAACGTTCATTGAAAATTTTAGTAGGTAAGCGTCGTCGCTTACTCGATTACCTGATTGAGAAAGATATCGAAAGATACAGAGCAATCGTAAAAGAGTTAGGACTGAGAAGATAAAATTTTCGATTGATGAGAAATTTAAAAGGAGTAGTGAGCAAATCATTGCTCCTTTTTTGTTAAATCACGTGTCGGGTTTGAGTTTGAGAAAAAAAGTCATTGTTTTATTTGTACACAGGTGCACTTAAAATGCTGAAATACAAAAAGATGCAGATAGCTGTTTTGAAGCTATGTTTTAGAGCATAGCGCGGAAGTTTGCCAGTGTGCAAAAGAGGCCTACCTTTGCTCTCGATAACCTAAAACAATCTTTTTTAATTCTTATTCTTTTAACACGAAAAACCGAAAGTCAAAAGAGGTCATCTCAGCAGAGGTGACCTTTTTTCATTTTAAATAGATAATAAGTTATATGTCAATCTATCTTTTTAATCCTGATAATGATCATTCGCTGGCAAGTTTTTTGTCAAACTACACTCCCCCGAAAGTGGCAGTAAGGTTAGCGAGCGATTTGGAGATGCTTCCGCTTTGGTATGCCGAGGCAAACTCCCTTATTATTGCCGAGAAGGAAGAGAGTTGCCTCTATCTGGATAAGATGTCACGTTTGTTCAATATTACTTCAAAGCTCATTCCATTAAGAGAGGTTCAAAACTTTCCCGGACACAACATTTCGCCCTGGGGCTGGAGTCCGATGCTGAAAAGTAAATTACTCAGAGCAGGAGTCAGAGAAGATATGTTGCCCGCAGATAAAACGATAGAACAACTCCGCAATTACTCCAACCGTCAACATGCTGTGAAGATGCTTGCCGAATTGAAGCAGGAACGTGAAGTCTTCTGTGGAGACTCCCATTATTTCACTTCAATTGAAGAGCTGCTAATCTTTTTAGATTCCTTTCCCGGAAACAAGGTTGTAAAGATGCCATTGTCAGGTAGTGGCAGAGGAGTGAAGTGGGTGATTGATAAAATTACAGACAAACAGATTGACTGGTGCAAACGCTCCATACGTGAGCAAGGCGGGTTAGTGGCAGAGCCTTATCTTGATAAAGTGCAGGACTTTGCCATGGAGTTTAGTATCAATCAGGGTATAGTTTCCTTTGAAGGTTATTCGTTGTTCGATACAGCTTCAACAGGGGCATACACAGGCAACCTCCTTATGGAAGACCGAAGCGTTGAAGAACAATTGTCGAAATATGTGAGCGTCGAACTGCTACACCACTTGAAGAAAAGCCTGCTTAGATTACTTCCCATTTATTTTCCCGGCTACAACGGTTATTTAGGTGTTGATATGATGATTTGCAGAGAAGGCGACAACTATGTTGTTCAGCCATGTGTTGAAATCAACATGCGCATGAATATGGGAATTGTGGCGCACGGCTTTTATCAGCAATATGTAAAACAGGGAGCAAAAGGTGTTTACAAAGTAGAGTTTTTCAAAAAAGAAGGTGCAGCACTACAGGCACACCAAAAGATGCAACAAGAATACCCCCTTGTGATTGAAGATAAACGAATATACTCAGGATATCTTGCACTTAATCCTGTCACAGCCGCAACCGGTTACATTGCCTATGCTGTTATAGGCGATAGTGTTCCATAAAAAAAACGGGAACACCGTTTAATCGGCATTCCCGTTTATGATTGAAACTTTGTTTCTTATTTCTTTACCTCTTCCGAAAAATATTTGTAGAACAGCGGAATGGTTCTGATACCGTTATAGAACTGCTCCAGCGGATAGTTCTCATTTGGCGAGTGAATAGCGTCTGAAGCCAGACCGAAGCCCATCAATACAGATTTAGTGCCAAGTATCTCTTCGAAAGTAGCAATGATAGGAATGCTGCCACCCGAACGAACCGGAACCGGATCTTTGCCGTACACATCTCTGTAAGCCTTCTCAGCAGCCTTGTATCCTGCAAAGTCGATAGGGCACACATACGACGGACCACCATGCAGGTCTTCTACTTCCACCTTCACACTCTTTGGTGCGATGCTCTTGAAGTAATCGACAAACATTTTGCCAATCTTCTTGTGGTCCTGATCGGGAACAAGACGTGCACTGATTTTAGCATAAGCCTTAGAAGGCAAAACGGTCTTGGTGCCCTCGCCGGTGTAACCACCCCAGATACCACACACATCAAACGCAGGACGGATACCCGAGCGCTCATTTGTGGAATATCCATTTTCGCCAAACAGCTCTTCAACGCCAATATCTTTCTTATAAGCCTCCTCGTCATAAGGTGCCTGCGCCATCATCTCACGCTCCTCTTTCGAAATCTCCACCACATCGTCGTAGAAGCCGGGAATCTGAATGCGACCATTCTCATCAACAGTATCGGCGATCATCTTAGCCAGCACGTTGATAGGGTTGTGCACCGCACCGCCAAACAGACCTGAGTGCAAGTCCACATTGGGCCCTGTCACCTCCACCTGCCAGTAAGCCAAACCACGCAGCCCCGTTGTAATCGACGGAACATCAGGAGCAATCATCGACGTGTCCGAAACCAGAATCACATCACAGGCAAGCATCTCTTTATGCTTTTCCAAAAATGCAGGGAGACTGGGCGAACCCACCTCTTCTTCACCTTCGATGAGGAACTTCACATTGCAGGGTAGTTCGTCCGACTGCACAAGATATTCAAATGCCTTGGCGTGCATAAAACCCTGTCCTTTATCATCATCAGCACCACGTGCCCATATTTTGCCATCTTTCACCACCGGCTCAAATGGGTCAGTGTTCCACTTCTCAATCGGGTCGGCAGGCATCACGTCCATGTGCGTATATACCAAAACAGTTGGAAGCTCAGGATTGATGATTTTCTCACCATAAGTAACCGGCAAACCGTCTGTCTCCATTATCTCAGCCTTGTCGGCACCGGCCTTTAGCAATATATCTTTCCACATTTCTGCAACGCGATACATGTCAGGTTTGTGACCTGGCACTGCCGATATTGAAGGAATCCTAATAAGGTTGAATAGTTCATCAAGAAAGCGTTTTTCGTGGGTCTTTACGTAGTTGTCAATTTTGTTCATTATGATACAGTTTAATGTTTAATATTTTAATAACGTAAAGCTACAAAAAAATAAAATACCTCACAAAATGTAACTGACTTTAAACCTATTTTTTATCTTTGTGAAAAGCATATATAATCAAACAACAAAACCAAACAATATTTCCATGAACAAATCAGTAATGATAGCAGTGATGGTGCTGATGATATCACTCCTTGGCTGCACCACAAATAGCCGACAGGTATCTTTGCCAAAACAGGAGATAATCATAAGTGATGCCACAGCACAGCAGGTTATTCAAAATCTAACCGCAAACCATGGTGACACCTATTCGTTCCGCATCGAAAGAGGAGTAAAACAGGCAGCTGCTCTGTGGAGAGAGGGCGACGGCACTGCAGAAGAATTCACAGCCTTTTGTGAAAGCTCATTTGTATCAGATGCAGATAAACTGCAAAAACTGTTTGAAACACTCGAAAGCAACTTTGAAACTTTATACGGATACTTTCACAAAATTAATGCACAGCTGAAAATGCCGCTCCATCTCGATGGGCCGGAACTGACCGATATGGATATGATGTTTGGCAGCTACTCAGTTTCGTCTCATCTCAGCGATGATATGTATGCCACAAAAATTGCATTTGTCACAGCACTCAACTTCCCCTTCTACAGCCTTGAAGAAAAGACCGACCTTGGCGAAAACTGGAGCCGAAAAGAGTGGGCCTATGCACGTATGGGCGATATGTTTACGTCGCGCACTCCTGCTAATATATCCCAGCACCGAGCCAAAACAATGACTGAAGCGGATGCCTATATCTCCGATTATAACATCTATATGGGTAGTCTGCAGAATGACGAAGGCAAACATCTTTTCCCACAAGATATGAAACTGATTACCCACTGGGGACTTCGTGATGAACTTAAATCCAATTATGCAGATGAGGAAAACGGTCTGGAAAAACAACGAATGGTCTATCAGGTCATGAAGCGAATTATCGACCAGTCTATCCCTAACGATGTTATCAACAGCGGACGCTACGACTGGAATCCCCACACCAATATTGCCTATGAAAACGGCAACGAAGTGTCGCTTGATGCCGAACCAGATACACGATATGAGATTTTCCTGAAAAACTTTCATGCAATGCGAAGTCTGGACGACTACTCGCCCGACTACCCCACGCAGTTGATGCGCGCCTTCGACGCTACCATGGAGATACCCCAAAAAGATGTTGAGCAACTATTCAGGACACTGCTGTCGTCACCACAGGTCAAAGAAGTGGCTTCATTTATCCGTGAACGTCTGGGTCGCAACCTTGAACCGTTTGATATATGGTACAACGGCTTTAAACCCCGTGGCGGCATTGCCGAAGATAAACTTACGGCAATCACATCAAACAAATACCCCAACCCCGATGCACTCAAAGCCGACTTGCACAACATTTTAATCAAGTTGGGGTGGAAGCCAGAGCGTGCACGTGAAATCGCTTCGCTGATATTAGTCGACCCTTCGCGCGGAGCAGGACATGCCATGGGCTCAGCCATGCGCAACGACTTTGCACGACTTCGCACACGTATTGGTGCCGATGGAATGGACTATAAAGGATATAATATTGCCGTTCATGAGTTTGGTCACAACGTGGAACAAACCATCACCATGAACGATGTTGATTATTATATGCTCAACGGTGTGCCCAATACATCCTTCACCGAAGCCACCGCATTTATGTTCCAAAAACGAGATCTGGAACTATTGGGGCTCAAGAACCCCAATCCCGAAGACTCTTACTATATGGCTCTTGACAACTTCTGGTCGTGCTACGAAATTATGGGTGTATCGCTGGTAGATATCGGCGTGTGGGAGTGGCTTTATGAAAACCCCGAAGCAACACCCGCACAACTCAAAGCAGCCGTTATGAATATCGCCAAAGATGTGTGGAACAGTTACTATGCAGGCATCCTTGGCGACAAAGATGAAACCCTTCTGGGCATCTATTCCCACATGATTGATTACCCGCTTTATCTGCCCAACTATCCGATGGGACACCTTATCGACTTCCAAATCGAACAGCAAATCAAAGGCAAAAGCCTTGCGGATGAGGTGGAGCGGATGTACACACAGGGGCGCATCATCCCCCAGTTGTGGATGAAAGGAGCCGTTGGCTCTGAAATATCTGTTGATCCGCTGCTTGAGGCAGTGGATGAAGCACTTGGCAAATTAAGAGATTAACAACTAAATCAGACAAAACTATGAACAGAAGACAATTTATACAAAAAAGCACATTGGCAACAGCAGGACTGGTTACATCATTGCATATACCGGCATTTGAAACACAAAGCCGCAAAGTGAGAATGGGAGTGATTGGCACAGGCTGGTACGGAATGGTGGTTGCAAAGGCAGCCCTTCAGACGGGAGATGCCGAGATTGTGGCAATATGTGATGTAGATACAGAGCATCTGAAAAATAGCGCCAACGAACTCAACTCCCTGCAAGGCAGCCGACCCAAAGAGTTTGCCGATTATCGTGAAATGCTCGATATGAAAGGGCTTGATGCTGTGGTCATAGGCACACCTCCACACTGGCACGCTCTGCAGTTTGTGGCAGCCTGCAAGAAAGGTTTACATGTTTATTGCGAAAAACCGCTCTCCTACGATGTGGAAGAAGGCAAAGCAATGGTCAAAGCAGCCAAAGAGGCAGGCAATATTGTTCAGATAGGTTTTCAGAGACGACAAAGTGCCGCGTTTCAAAAAGCAAGACAGATGGTTGAAGATGGGACAATGGGGAAAATATATCAAATAGATGCACAAATACACCATGTGCCAGGACATAGAGACACAACCATTCAGGATCCCCCCGCATCGCTCGACTGGGATGCCTGGTGCGGACCTGCCCCCAAGTTGCCCTACAACCCCAATATAGCACACATGTCGTGGCGACTCGAAAAGGAGTATGGCAACGGACACCTTGCAGACTGGGGCATACATCATATAGATATAATTCGCACTGTGATGAACTTCGACTTACCGAGTCTGTACCAATCTCACGGCAGTCTGGAAGTTCTGAAAGATAAAATCACCACACCCGACACGCTGTACTCAATGATGATGTTTGATAAGTGTCCCGTAGTTTGGCAACACAGGCTTTGGGGTCCGGGTGACCTCAATCCGCAATACAACAACGGTATATTCTTTTATGGAGAAAAAGGCACGCTATACGCCTCCGATGACAAGCTTGTGCTGGTATCGGGCAGAAACGATGAACAACAGATTATGGACTTTCCCACCCCCGATGCGCAGAAAAGACATGTGGCCAACTTTGTGGAAGCCGTCAAAACCAAAAACAAAGCACTGATTAGCTGCCCTATCGAAGATGCATGGAAATCAACCACAGCAGTGCAGCTTGCCATGGTGTCCTACTACACCAATAGCGAAGTGAAGTGGGACAACGCAACACAAACAGTTATAGATAATAAGGCAGCACGCCAACAAATGGCCAGGGCTTATAGGAAAGGTTATACAAGACCCGTTTGATGTTGATTTATTATAACTATTAAAAAAACAAATAAGATGAGAATATATTTCCTTACATTATCGTTATTAATTTCACACACACTATTGTCTCAGCAAAGCAGTATAATAGCCCAAGGGGCAAAGGTAGAGCAGGCCGGCACCGGATATTCATTTACTGAAGGACCGGCAGAAGCAGCAGACGGCAAAGTTTATTTTACCGACCAGCCCAATGACCATATTTATGTATGGGATGAAAATGATGGGGTCACTCTTTGGCTCGACGAGACATTCCGCTCCAACGGAATGTTTTTCGACAAAGAAGGACGACTTTTCACCTGCGCCGATTTGTATAACCAGCTTGGATACTTCGACAGCAACAAAAACTTTCATCTCGCTTATGAAAAATATAACAACAAGCTGTTGAATGGTCCCAACGATGTATGGGTTGCCCCCAATGGCGGTATCTACTTTACAGACCCCTACTATCATCGCACATGGTGGGATGAAGGGCGCGGCGAAGAGCAGGATGTGAGAGGTGTGTATTACCTGTCGCCCGATGGAGACGTGGTGCGTGTAGTTGATGACTACAAGCAGCCCAACGGGCTTGTGGGCACGCCCGACGGTAAGGTGCTTTATGTTGCAGATATCAATGACCATAAGATATGGAAATATGATATTGGTGCAGACGGACTACTGAGCAACAAAACATACTTTGCTCCCCACGGTTCCGACGGAATGACTATTGATAAAGAAGGAAACGTCTATCTCACGATGGGCAAAGTGTGGGTCTATTCACCCGCGGGAGAACTGATTGAAGAAATTGATATTCCCGAAAGCCCTTCAAACATCTGTTTTGGCGGTAAAGACAAGAGCACACTGTTTATCACAGCACGAACATCGGTATATACATTGCAAACTACAATGCAGGGAGTCAATTAGTTTACACCACCTTACACTCTTTCTGCAATCTCCATAAACACCATGTGTT
>CAYFUQ010000052.1:0-17366 GCA_964346415.1 uncultured Proteiniphilum sp. | reverse complement strand
TTTTTGCTGCACTGTCAGTACCGATTTTGTTGCATTTCTAATTACTTGTTACAAACGTGCTCTCATCCGACAAATTCATATACTCTTTTTCCTGTTCCTCTGTACTAAATAGCTCTATAAACCCATTCCTTTTATAATATTTTAAAGGAATAGGCTTATTATATGCATCTACTACTATAAATCTGCACCCTGTTTTATTGGCTTTGTCAATAAACCACGACTTAATAAAATCCATAAGTTCGTCACCTATTCGATGTTTACTATTTTTGATTTTATCTCTGAAGTTTATATTGACACCTAATCTGCCAATCAAAACAGCAGGATAGCTTTTCATCTGTTTTTGTCGGGGTATATCGGTATTTACCTTTTTCTTTCTGGAATTAGGAAGGGAAAATGTTTTAATACTGTCATTTGAGACAGTGAATGCAGCAACTATCTGACTTTCATCTTCATCATATGTAAAGCAATAACTTTTGCCGAGAAGTTCGGAAGTGTAGTCGATCACATCTTTAGCAAAGAATTCGTTAAGGTCATCATTTCCACAGTCAAAAGGTTTACAGTTTTCTAAGATATGCTGGTCATATATCTTTAAAGTGCATTTTTCATCAAGAAATCCCATTTGAGATTTTATATTTTGGCTTTAGATAATATTTTTGAACTTGCTTCGATTTGTCTGGAAAAATTTACAGAAGATTTATTGGCAACAGACGATTTGGCTTTTTTATCAAACCTATCAGCTGCTGACTTTTTTAGAATCGGTATGTTTTTAATTGTAATTGCCATAATTTTATAGTGTTAATAACTACGAAGGCAAAGTTACAAAAGATTTGAACATTTGCAATATATTGTGCCTGTTTTGATTTTATGACGTACTTAAAAGGTACAATATTAAAATAAAAAACTTTGACTCTTCCCCTCCTTTGCTGATTTTCTATTAACTTTGAAGCAAATATCAATATCGAAAAGTTAATTTTATATTTATGAAACGTTCAATTATCACTTTTGTTTATTTATCGCTACTCTCGGTAGTGTTTTTGCATGCCGCTAAGGTAGATACAATATCGGTTCACAGTCCGTCGATGAACAAGGAAATCAAAGCGGCAGTAATATTGCCGGAAGGATACTCCGCAGACAAAAACTATCCTGTCGTATATCTGCTGCACGGATACAGCGGCAACTTCAGAAACTGGGTCGATGACAATCCCGGAACTAAAGATCTTGCCGACCAATACAACACAATAATAGTATGTCCCGACGGTGCTTTCAGCAGCTGGTACTGGGACAGCCCCGTGGATGAAACCATGCGCTTCGAAACCTTTGTGTCAAAAGAATTGATAGAACATATCGACTCGGCATACAAAACCATAGCATCACGCAATGGGCGCGCCATCACGGGCCTTAGCATGGGCGGACATGGCGGTCTCTATCTTGGCTTTCGCCATCAGGATGTGTTTGGAGCATGCGGCAGCATGAGTGGCGGAGTTGACATTCGTCCATTCCCCAACAATTGGGAAATGCACAAATGGATTGGCACGCAAGCCGAGAATCCTCAAAATTGGGAAGACTACACGGTGATGAATCAGTTGCATCTGCTGACGCCCAACTCAATAAGAATTATTTTTGACTGCGGCACAAGCGATTTCTTTTACGATGTCAACGTGCGACTTCACGAAGAGCTGAAATACCGCAACATTCCCCACGATTTCATCTCACGCCCCGGCAATCACGATATGAACTATTGGAGCAATGCTATTAAGTATCAGATGTTGTTTTTCTCTACAATGTTTGAGCAAAACAGATAAATTTTAAGTGCTGAGGGTGCACACAGTTTCAAGGTCAGGTATTAATCTTCATTTTCAGAACCTTCCTTGTTTTTGCTGCGTGTGCTCTCTGCTTTTTTATCGGCATTAGCCTCGACAAGAAAAGTATTAATATTCATGCACAAGTTGTGATAAGTCTCCCTGTCTTTTGCACCCTTTCTGTTCGCCTTCAATTCCAAAGTCTTTAGGAGGGCTTTCATATCCAAATAAGACATCTCATTTTTTTCATCTCTCATCTGTTTTGCTTTGTTCTTTTCCGAGATGCGCTCCTGCGACAGCCTGGTAATCTGTTTTGACAATTCCTCAACCTCCTTAAAAGTATTTAGCAGGTTGAGCGTCTCAAGTGCCTTGCCAATCTTGCTGTCGCGCATCTTCTCGTCAATCAGTCGTTGCGCCGCTCCCTCCTGTCTCACAATGGCTCGCGACACAATGTTGACGCGTTCGTTCAAGAGCCAATAATTTAGCTTGTCGGCAGCCGTTTGCGTTGCTCCCGGCTCTATCCTCAAAAAACCGTCTACAGCCTTTTTTATGGCAATCAGATTGTTTCGCCGATCCATAACCAGCTCCTTAATTATGTCGGTGTTCTTGTGGGCAAGTGTTTTTTTACCCAGGTCAACCATGCTGTTCAGGTGCTTGCGGGCATCTTCCACAACTTCCAACACATCTTTGTTATCGATGTTCGCTTCATCAATAAGTTCAAAAATATTTTGATACAACACCTGAGTGTTGTTGTTATTTAAATCTCTGATGAACGAGTACACAAACTTAATTTTCTCCATTTTCGAAATTATATTATTTGGTTATTGTGCTTGATTACGCTCTTTTGCATCTTCAAACAGCTATTGACGGCATCTGTTTTGTCTTCTTTACAAATGCATCTTAGTGTATTTACAAACAGAATGCTTTGATGTCAATCATAGCTATGTTCCGCCATTTTCGTATGCACTAATTTACGAAATGCAAAATGTAGTCACACCTACTGTTTACGATTATCACAAATTTGCTGTAAAGATAAACATTATGTGTTTACGATTATCACAAATTTGTGAATATCTTATACACTTAGTATTTATTACTTACCCGAATTTGTTAATAGCCTATGTATATAGTGCTTACTCTTTACACAAGTTTGTGTATCGTATATTCAGTTAGTGTTTCCTATTTACACGAATTTGTGTATAGTTTATTTAGATAATGTTTGCTATCTACCCAAATTTGTAATTTGACTATACAGATAATGTTTATTTTTTACCCAAATTTGATTTGAGTCTATACAGTTAGTGTTTGCTCTTATGCCGAATTTGTACTTAGTATATACAGATAGTGTTTACTTATTACCCAAATTTGTTGAGATCGCAAACAGTATGTGTTTTGTTTGTTTTTCAAACGGTAAATTGATGCTCAGCCTTAAATGATATTAAATTTACTCTTTATTCTTGCAGTTAAATCCTTGTCTATCCCAATTTTACGAGCGTAAGATTCAAAGTTGGCAACAGCATTTTTTACCTTTTCAATTAAGGTTTTATAGTGTTGTACGTCGTTTTGTAGGGCTATCGTTTCTAAATCTTCAAAAGTGATGTCGTCATCCTTTCTGTTGATAGTGAGTGAGTGTCTGTTTACATAACCTGATGCTGCTAAATCAATGCTAAACGTTAGGTCATAAGCAGGCGACAATCGCCATGTTCCTTCACGATTCATGCAAAACGAGAAGTTCTTGGAGTGATCATCAACATTTCGTGCAATTACGTTAAATGCCATTCTTATAAATTGCTGTTCGACATCTTCATGTGGTAGTTTAAGTTTTCTAATCACTTCGAAAATATCCTCATAGCTTGTGCCATAGGGTGACATTGCTGCAAAGGTTTGCATGTGAACTTTTTCATTTCCATCTCTGTCAAATCGCTCAGTAAGAAAATGCACAGCTCCTTCATATTCCCTAAGTTGTGAGGGATTTATATCGATACCCGCATCCAGCGCCATTTGATAATAAACATATTCCAGCTTGGCGTAGGGATAAACTGAGTTGTCATCATATTTTAAAATGAAATGTTTAAAGTCTTCAGGAATTTGTCCTTGCCCTGATATGACTTTTCCCGTCTTTTCGTTTAGTGCCACAATAGCCTTTGGTCTCTTGCCTCCGGGTGATGAGCTTATTTTTATTAGGTCTTGCCACAGTATTGAGTTCTCCTGATTCAAAATTGTTGACTCACGCTCATTAAGCACTTTTTGCGCAAACTCGTAAAGCATTTGCACATCCACCGAAAAGGGAGAAGAGTCACCCAATTTCTGCGCAGGTTCATATTCTAAAGCTCCCATCGCTCTGCTTCCTATGAAGGAAAGATGATCAACGGGTGATGTTTGTCTTGTAGATATATTATTGTCTCGCAGCCAAGCACTGAATAGAGAGTCGCCCCATTTGTCGGGCAGCGAGTCGGCAATCATTGGAGGCAATCCCTGAAAAAGTTTTTCTTTATATCCATCCCAGGGTATTTGTGCCTGACTGCGTGGAGAATATATTGACATTGTAAGGGGTGATATGTCAAGCTCACGATTTAGAAACTCGGGTTCATATTCAAAAAGTGCCAGCTTCCTTCTGTGGTCCCACGAGAGGTAGCCAACATCCATTCCCCAAAGCTTTACTTTAACTATATTCGTTTTCATATCTTCCCTTTTTGTTGTTTCATCCACAATGCTCTTGGGCTCTCAGGCAGCTCAGGTAATAGTTTATCAATCTCTTCAAGATAGTTTATTGCACGCAACAATTTAATAAACGATGCCAAGGTTATCCCCGTTGACGAGCCATTCTCAAACGAACTGATGGTAAACACGCTCAGTCCCGATTGTTTCGATACTTCTTTCTGCGTCATCCCCATTCGCTTTCTATATGTGCTGTATTTTTTGCCAAGCTCCTGAATCAAATCATGCCCCGACTTTGCATACAATTCGCTATTCATATCTTTGTTTTAATTAGTTGTACGCAAATGTAGTTATAACTATAATAATCACCAAATATTGGGGATATTATTGATATATCTATATAAAAATGATGCTTTGGTGACGTGCTTTATGTGTCATGGTATCCCTTCTCCTACACCCTCTTCTCCCTCACCTTCACATCATGATAGAACACCAGCGTAGCATTCAGCGGCTTTGCCTCATCGAGCAATCTTATTTTCTCCTCCATGGCAAGGGCGGCATTGTTGTCGAAGGCCGAAACCCAGCCGAGGGAAAGATGAGCTGCGGTGGGGATGACATCGCCGGGATAGATGACGGTGTCACCATCGTTGTCGAAGAAAACGGCAATTTGTCCGGGAGTGTGGCCGTCGTAGAGCTTCAGGCGGATATTGTGGGCGATGGATGTGTCGCTCTCTATTAGATTTAGCAGTCCCGCTTCATAAACAGGCTCTATATTGTCGGCAAAGAAAGAGTCCTTTTCGTAGGGGCGGGGATTGCGGTAGTTGTCCCACTGTGCCTGACTGAGGTGATAAGTGGCACGGGGGAATGCGGGTACTGCGTTGCCCGAGTTGTCAAAGACGGTGCCGCCTCCGCAATGGTCGAAGTGCAGGTGACTCAGTACTACGTCGGTTACCTCGTCGGGCGAATAGCCAAGTTTTGCAATCTCGTCTCTGAGGTCGTTCAGGTTGTGGGGTGCGTAAAACTTCAGCTTGTCGTGATGTTTGTTGCCACCGCCACAGTCTATAAGCACTTTGTGGGTATCGGTTTCGATAAACATACACCGCATAGCCATCACACAAAGGTTGTTTTCGTCACTCGGGTAGCGTCTGCTCCAATACTTTTTGGGGATGGGACCAAACATTGCGCCGCCATCTGCAAAAAAGTTTCCTGTTTCAATGATATGGTAATTTGCCATTTTCGTTGTACTTTTGTGCAAAAGTAATAAAAAGAGATGATTTGTATCTACAAGTTCCTTTATCATATCGTTTCCTCATTATATAATGTAATAAAAGAATGGCAATTTACACCGGCTCAAACAAACACCTTGGCGGAACAGAAACCGTTAGCAAGAAAGAAACTTTCTTTTACGGACTTGTTCAAAGGAATGTCTTGCTGACGGGTGCCAAAGGGCAGCTGGGGCAGGCGATTGAGAGTTTTGTGAAAAACAGGAATTTGCCGTTTCGTTTCTTTTATGCCGATTCTACAAAGCTTGATATAACCAACAGGGATGCTGTGTTTCACTTTGTGGAAGAGAATAGTATTGAGTTTATCATCAACGGTGCGGCCTATACGGCTGTGGACAAGGCGGAGGAAGAGCCTGAAATTGCCGATAGCATAAACCACAAGGGAGTAGAGTATCTGGCACAGGCAGCGGCTGAGTTTGGTGCCAAGTTGATACATATATCTACCGATTATGTATTTGACGGTACTGCCGAAGTGTCGTACAGGGAAACAGACTTGGTGAATCCCGTTTCGGTATATGGTTTGTCGAAACTGAGGGGCGAGCAGGCCGTTAAGGAGTTTGCCAAAGATTGGATTATAATTCGCACGGCGTGGATGTTTTCGGAGTTTGGAAACAATTTTGTGAAGACTATGATTCGATTGATGAGTGAGCGCAGTGAGCTGAATGTTGTGAACGACCAGCGTGGAACGCCCACTTATGCTGTGGATTTGGCTGAGATGATTTTGCTGATTATGGATGAACCGGAATGGAAGTCGGGTATTTATCATTTCACAAACAGTGGTGAGACTACCTGGTATGACTTTGCGTTGAAAATCCGTGAGCTGAAAGGTTTGGAAGGTTGCAAGGTGAATCCCGTAACGTCGGCTGAGTATGTTACAGCTGCTCGTCGCCCGGCATATAGTGTGCTTGACAGGTCGAAAATTGAGTCTGCCTTCGGTGTAGTTATTCCCGAATGGGAAGAGGCACTGGAAAGATGTGTGAGGAAGTTATGAGTTGTGAGTTATAAGTTGCGAATTATTAATTAATAGTCGTGCGCAATACAATATATAAATATGAGTTTAAAAACAGAGATAGATCGTCGGAGGACGTTCGCTATTATTAGTCACCCCGACGCGGGTAAAACTACGCTGACCGAGAAGCTGCTTTTGTTTGGTGGTGCCATTCATGTGGCGGGTGCAGTAAAATCGAATAAGATAAAGAAATCGGCCACTTCCGACTGGATGGAGATTGAGAAGCAACGTGGTATATCGGTTGCGACGTCGGTTATGGGGTTTGAGTATGACGATTACAAAATAAATATTCTGGACACGCCTGGTCACCAGGATTTTGCAGAGGACACATATCGCACTCTCACTGCTGTGGATAGTGTGATTGTGGTGGTTGACCTTGCCAAGGGTGTGGAGCCGCAGACGCGCAAGCTGATGGAGGTTTGCCGCATGCGCAATACGCCGGTAATGATTTTTGTGAATAAGCTGGACCGTGAAGGTCGTGACCCGATTGAGGTGCTGGATGAGTTGGAGGAAGAACTGAAAATTGCGGTTCGTCCCATCACATGGCCTATTGATAGGGGTGAGCGTTTCAAAGGTGTGTATCATCTGGCCAATCGTTCGCTGGACTTGTACAAACCGTCGAAAGATCAGAAGGCTACAACTGAGTCGCACGCTGTGGAGGTTGACTCGCCTGAGATTGATGCTTTGGTGGGTGATAAACTGGCGGGAATGTTGCGCGATGATGTTGAATTAATCGAGGGTGTATATCCTGAGTTTAGTCGCGAGGAGTATCTGGCAGGTCATTTGGCACCTGTTTTTTTTGGTACGGCTTTGTATAACTTTGGAGTAAAGGAGTTGCTGGATTATTTCGTAAAGATGGCGCCATCGCCACGCCCCACAGATGCTGTTGAGCGTAAGGTGGATCCGTATGAGGAGGCTTTCAGCGGATTTGTATTTAAGATTCATGCCAATATGGACCCTAATCACCGTTCCAGGATTGCTTTTGTGAAGATATGTTCGGGAAAGTTTGAGCGTAATGTCAACTATAAGCATGTTCGCTTTGGCAGACAGATGAGGTTTTCATCACCCACGGCATTTATGGCTCAGAAGAAAGAGATTTTGGATGAGGCGTTTGCAGGTGATATTGTTGGTTTGCCCGATACGGGCAACTTCAAAATTGGAGATACATTGTCGTCGGGCGAGGATATCAACTTTAAAGGGTTGCCAAGTTTCTCTCCCGAAATGTTTAAATATATTGAGAATGCCGACCCGATGAAGTCGAAGCAGTTGCAAAAAGGTATTGAGCAGCTGATGGATGAGGGGGTTGCGCAGTTGTTTACCAATCAGTTTAACGGTCGCAAGATTATCGGTACCGTGGGGCAGTTGCAGTTTGAGGTAATTGAGTATCGCCTGCTGCATGAATATGGTGCGCAGTCGCGATGGGATCCTATCTCTCTATACAAAGCTTGCTGGATTGAGAGTGATGACAAAGCGGAGCTTGAGGACTTTAAGCGTCGCAAGCAGCAATACATGGCAAAGGATCATCAGGGTAGGGATGTGTTTCTTGCAGAGTCGAACTATCTGTTGATGATGGCGCAGCAGGATTTCAAAAATATCCGTTTCCATTTCAATTCGGAGTTCTAAGTTATCACTTAAGTATATAAAAAACGCGGAAGAGGCATCGTCTCGTTCCGCGTTTTTTTGTGTGGTTTGTTTTGTTGTTTTATTTTTCGATATGCACCGATAGTTGATTGAATGGGATAACAAAACCTTTTTCTTCAATTTGTCTGCAAACTTCTTCGTTGAGGTCGAAAGTCACTGTCCAGAAGTCTTTGTTGGCAGTCCACACTCTCAATGTAAACTCCATACCGTGATCGCCAATGTTTGTCATTCGGCAGAATGGTGCCGGGTCTTTAAGCACCAGCGGGTGTGCGGAAGCAATTTCCAGAAGTAGTTTTTTAAATGCTTCTATATCTGTTCCAAATTCTATGGCAACAGTCAGATTAACTCTTCGGGTGGGTTGTCTGCTAATGTTGGTTATGCTACCGGTTGATAGCGGACCATTGGGTATATTGATTGTTTTGTTGTCGGAAGTAGTTAGTGTTGTGTATAGTATGCCAATACTTCTCACTGTGCCTGCCAGTCCTTGTGCCTCAATATATTCTCCAACTTTAAATGGTTTGTTGAAAAGCAGCATCACCCCCCCTGCAAAGTTTGCAAGGTTATCTTTCACTGCAAGTCCTATTGCCAGACCTGCCGAGCCAATTATGGCAGCTATTGAGAATGTTTTGGTGCCTATTGCGTTGATAATTGCAATAAACAGAACCAGAAAGAGGAAGAAGGATATCAAATTTGAGAGGAAACCTTTCAGAGTGAAATCTATTTTCCTTTTCGTCATAATCTTTTCGGACAGCTTAACCAAGCGCCTTATGATCCATCTTCCAACAATGAAGATGATTATAGCTATTAGTAGCTTAAAGGCAAAGTCGATGGTTACGAGCAGCATCTTGTCAAGAAGCTCTTCGAATTTGCCGGCTTTAATTAGTTCCGATATTTCTTCGCCTGATATGTGTGTGGCGGTGCTGTCGTTTGGCAGCGGTAGTTCTAAAGGCATTGTTTTATCTCTTTTAATAATAATTGGTGGGCAAAGTTAGTAAAAAAGGAGTAATTTTGTCACCACTTCAAATAAATAGGACAAATGAGATTTCATACAATACTTGTTATGCTGATTTTGCTCAGCAGTAATTTGTTTTCACAAACCAACTCTTATTACGATTGGATTGACCGCTCGGCATTGTATGTGGAGCGCAACGAGCTGGATAGTGCCGCTTATTCTTTGCAGCAGGCTATGAAGCTTGAACCGGCGAATGAAAAGAATAAATTGTTGTTGCTCAATCTTGGTGTGTTGCAACGTCAGATGAGAATGATGGACGATGCTTATATATCTTTCACGGCTGCGCTAAACAACAATCCCGACCCTGCGTTGGTCCTGCACAGCAGGGCTTCGCTCTTGTGTGATCTGGGCAGATATGACGAGGCAATGAAAGATTATGACGAGATTATCAGCACCGAGCCTGATGACGTGGAGGCATATTACAGGCGCGGATTGCTTTATCTAGAGAATAACAGAAGAGAGGAGGCTGAGGCTGATTTCCTAAGATCGGAAGAGATTGATGCCGATAATTTGTTTACCAAGCTGAGTCGTGCATTGCTGTTTAAGCTGGACGACAACTGGGAAGAAGCGGAAAAGGTTTATACAGATATAATTAATGGTGAAGACAGGGTGTTGTCAACATATTATCTGAATCGTGCCGAATGTTATGTGAATACTGAACGTTTTGGAAAAGCAGCAGCAGATTTGAGAATTGCTGAGCGTGAGCAAAGAGACAATCCTTATTTTTACATTCTTAGAGGCAGGTTGCGTTTAGATCAGTATGATAAGTTTGCGGCAAGAGAAGACTTTCAGAAAGCTAAAGAGCTGGGGTATGATGATGAGCTGGCAGACAAATGGATATCAAGGACAAAATAAAAAATATTCAGACTGTGTGAATTTTTATTATTAATTATTCAAATTGGTTGATAATTTTTATGTATATTTGCATATAGTCTCAGAAAATATGGATGAATTCAAGTGCAACAATCTGATTTATGTCTTTGTTGTTTTGGCAATAGTTTTGACCTCTTGCTTTGAGCCACAGAGAAGTGCATTTAAGATGGATAATGGTATCGAATTTGAAACCATCAATCGCGAAGAACAATATATACTTGATAATAAAACAGATTATCCCTCATGTAATGTGGAGTTAAGCCTTTCTTTTCCTGTCAGCAGTACTTTCTTCGATATAGATCCTGTCAGAAATATATTTGTTTATACTGCACTTGGTATGGAGTATGAAAATGTTTCAATAAATACTGCTATCGACAGATATTTTAAGGTATATGTCGATAATTATAAGGAAGATGCCCACATTTACAGAACTAGTAAACCCAAAATTGATGACACGCTTTACGAATTTGAGGATATATATCTTCATGATGGTGAGCATGCTAATTTGCCGGAGGTTTTCTATTCTTACTATGAGAAAATAGTAAACAAAGTTGCTTATGATGGTTATGGGTTGTTGTCTTTTCAGGTGATTAAGGAGAATAATAAATGTGGGGGAGTGTCGCACGAGCAAGTTAGTAATTACTCTATAGACCTTGAGAGAGGCGAATTGATTAGCGAAGCTGATGTTTTTCTTGCAGGATATGATGAGGCATTGAGACCAATTATCCAAAACTTGCTGATGGAGTCTTATGGGGTGAAAAATATTGAGCAGCTTGAAGATTTGGGCTTCTTCGGGATTGAAGAAATCTTGCCAAATCGAAATTTTATGATTACTGCTGATGGATTTGTATATACATTTAATAAAGGTGAGTATTCTGCTTATCAGCTTCCTCCTGCTGAAATAACTATTCCCTTTAGTGCTGTTCGTTCGCTTATGAGAGACCATGCATCTGTGAAAATGCTGGGAGGTATATAACAGATCGATATTACAACAAAAGAAGAGAACATTTTTATGGTTTATATAGAGAAGTATTTTCCTAAACTGAGCGGGAAGCAAAAAGAACAGTTTGCGGCACTTTATGACCTTTACGTTGACTGGAATTCAAAGATAAATGTTATTTCAAGAAAAGATATTGAGAATCTCTATCTGCATCATGTGTTGCACTCGTTGTCCATTGCAAAATATATAGATTTGAAATCGGGGACTACAGTCCTGGACGTTGGAACCGGTGGAGGCTTTCCCGGTGTGCCCATGGCTGTTTTCTTTCCTGGGGTCAAATTTGTGTTGCTGGACAGTATCGGTAAGAAGGTTCGTGTGGCACGTGAGGTGTCTGAAGCTGTTGGGCTTACCAATGTGGAATTTGTTCATTCTCGTATGGAGGATGAGAAGCGTAAGTTCGACTTTGTGGTGAGCCGTGCTGTGATGCAGCTTCCTGAATTGGTGAAGCGGGTTAGGAAGAATGTTTCCAACAAAAACAGTAATGCGATTCCCAATGGTTTGATATGTCTCAAAGGGGGTGACCTTGATGAGGAGCTTATGCCATTTAAGAATAAGGTGGAAACGTTATCGCTTTCCACGTGGTTTGAGGAACCGTTTTTTGAAACCAAGCAGTTGGTTTATCTTCCTCTCTAATCGGAAATATAAGTTTTAGCAATATAATTTGCTGAAATATAGTATATTTGCACTCACAAACTAAAAAACATAAATGCAATTGCAAAATAATAATCATCGTTCGGGATTTGTAAATATTGTGGGAAACCCCAATGTGGGAAAATCAACCTTAATGAATTTGCTGGTAGGCGAAAAGTTGTCGGTAATTACGCCTAAGGCTCAAACAACTCGTCACAGAATTATAGGTATTGTTAATAAGCCGGATTATCAGATAGTTTATACAGATACGCCGGGTGTGTTGCGTCCCAATTATAAACTGCAGGAGCAGATGCTCAGCTTTTCATTATCGGCTTTGGCAGATGCGGATGTATTATTGTATGTGACCGACGTGGTTGAAAAGATTGACAAGAATGATGAGTTCCTCGCTAAGGTTCAGAAGTTGGATATCCCCGTCTTGCTTCTTATCAACAAGATTGATTTGTCGAATCAGGAGCAACTTGAAGGGCTTGTTGAGAGATGGAAAGAGCTGTTGCCGCAGGCTGAGATTTATCCCATTTCGGCTATCAATAAGTTTAGTATAGATATGATTCAAAAGAGTGTGCTTGAGCTGTTGCCTCAATCGCCTCCATATTTTGAGAAGGATGCACTGACCGACAAGCCTGCCCGCTTTTTTGTGAATGAGATTATTAGGGAGAAGGCTCTGCTGATTTACCAGAAGGAGGTGCCTTATTCTATTGAGGTGCTTGTTGAGGAGTTTAAGGAAGAAGCTGACATTATTCGCATTCGTGCCATTATTATGGTGGAGAGGGACACACAAAAAGGAATTGTGATAGGGCACAAGGGGGAGTCGCTGAAGCGACTGGGAACAATGGCCCGAAAAGATATTGAGTTGTTTTTTGAAAAGAAGGTCTTTTTGCAACTTTATGTGAAGGTTGAAAAGGATTGGCGTAACAGAGACAACCTGCTCAGGGCATTTGGTTATAAGCTTGACTAAGTATCTCTGAGTTTGAATTTAAAAAGTATAAACATTAAAAAAGATCCCGAAACGGGATAAACAGATATGCAAAATTTAGTAGCGATAGTAGGGCGTCCCAATGTAGGTAAGTCGATGTTGTTTAACAGACTGACGCAAAGCAGACAGTCTATTGTGACGGATATTCCCGGAACTACCCGTGACAGGCTTTACGGAAAAGTGAATTGGACGGGTGTGGACTTTTCGCTGGTGGACACCGGCGGATGGATTGTAAATTCGGATGACGTTCTGGAGGAAGAGATTAATAAGCAGGTGGCTATTGCTATAGAAGAGGCTGATGTTATCTTGTTTGTTGTGGATGTGATGAACGGACTGACCGATTTGGATAGTTCTGTGGCACAACTGCTGAGACAATCAGATAAGCCCGTAGTAATAGTAGCAAACAAGGCAGACACTCACGCAATTGGGTTTCAGTCTGCTGAGTTTTATTCACTTGGCCTTGGCGATCCTTATCCTGTGTCGGCAATTAATGGCTCGGGAACGGGTGATTTGCTTGACCATGTTCTGTCTTTGTTTAAAACCAAAGGTGAAGAGGAGGTTATAGCTGATATTCCAAAGTTTACCGTTGTTGGGCGACCTAATGCAGGAAAGTCTTCACTTGTGAATGCTTTGATTGGAGAGGAAAGAAACATAGTAACTGAGGTAGCGGGAACTACACGTGATTCCATCCACACGCGATACAATAAGTTTGGAATGGACTTTTATCTGGTTGACACTGCGGGTATCAGAAAGAAGGGCAAAGTAACTGAGGATTTGGAATATTATTCGGTGATTCGTTCTATCCGTTCCATAGAAGATGCTGATGTATGTGTTCTGATTATCGATGCAATGAGAGGTATTGAGAGTCAGGATCTGAATATTTTGTCACTGATTCAAAAGAACAGAAAGGGGTTGGTGGTCCTGGTTAACAAGTGGGATCTGGTAGAGGAAAAGGATAATAAGTTTATGAAGGAGTATGAAAAGATTATCAGAGAGAGATTTGCTCCTTTCAGTGACTTCCCCATTATCTTTGGTTCTGCACTGACAAAACAAAGAATACTTAAGGTGATGGATTTGGCTAAGGAGGTTTATGAAAACCGTAAGCGTAAAATACCTACCAATAAGCTTAATGAAATTATGCTTCCCATTATTCAGAAAACTCCGCCTCCGTCAAATAAAGGCAAATACATTAAGGTGAAGTATGTGACTCAGCTGCCTAATACGCAGGTGCCTTCGTTTGTGTTTTTCTGCAACCTGCCACAATGGGTGAAGGAACCTTACAGACGATTTGTAGAAAATCAAATGCGATTGAATTGGAAGTTGTCGGGAACTCCAATAAATGTTTACTTCAGGGAAAAATAGTATAGAGTTTCTTACAACTCTGTGTGCAATATAGTAGAAGCCCACACTGTATGTCGTTTCATGCGAAAACAGTGTGGGCTTATTGTTTAATTTGTTGTTGTTCAAACAGTGTTTAAACACTATTCGTACAATGTTTAAATATTACTGAAAGGGATGTTTTTGCTTTCGCAAACTTCCAGTAGTTTTGACTTAACGTTTTTGAGGTCGTTGTATTTTAGATTCCCAAAGTCTATTTTATAGTTCTCTTCTTCTGAGGCAAGAGTTATATAACTTAGTCCAATTCCTACCTGCGACACTGAGTCCCATGAGATGATTCCGTTGACATCCTGCTTGGGTAGTTTTATAATAAATTCGTCACTGTTTATTTCAATAATAAGTTCTGACTGCCATACTGTGAGTATAAGAATAAGTATAGCTGCAATCACTATTCCCAATATACCTACATAAAACAAAAACTTAAAGTTTTTATCTAATGTCTGTTGAATACTTAGTGCCAATGACAAAAGCAATAGGTATCCGGATACCGATAAGGCAAAAAACTTCAGGTGTTTTGGCAGCGTGTATCTAATATGTAAGGGTTCCATAAGCGGTAAATATTTTTGGTTGTAAGATACTGAGTTTCTGTAAAACAATCACTATTAGTTATTACAAAAGTAGCTTTTATAGCTTATGTTTTAAAAAAATATGAAAAAAAACAATGAAATCCCAAAAAATATCCGTTTATTTGTATTACTAAACTACATATTGTGTATGCGCGGATTTGCATGACAGTTATGTATTGAACAGAAAAGTGATAAATTATATTACCTTCCAATGTTGGTTAGGTATTAAAATGAAGGGTAAATTCATGAACAGCAACAATCTTGAAAATGAGAAACTCCCTGTAGAAACAGGTGATGGCATTGAGGAATCTAAACAGGCGCTTTCTTCGGAAGAAACTGTATCTGAGCAAACAAATGAATCAGAACAAAATGAAGGTCTTAATGAAGAGCTAAAACCCGAAACAGAAATAAAAGAGGATGCAGAGGCAACGGTTGAGACTGTTGAGTCTGAAGTTCAACCATCTGTGGAGGACAGCGAAGAGCCGGAGATAGATTATAATATAGATATAATAGAGGAGGAAGAGGAAGAAACGGAAGAAGAAGATGTGGATGAGAACAACGTTGAGGATGACTTCTCTGTTGAGGTTTTATCTATTGAAGAGATTGTTCAGAAACTTCGTGATTTACTGAATTCCGAAAACCCGCAACGCAGGGATGTTGATGAGGTTAAAAATCAGTTTTACCGCTCTTTGCGTAACGAAACTGAAAAACAGAAGGCTGCTTTCCTCGAGTCGGGTGGAGAATCGATTGACTTTGTGGTAAAAGAATCTGAGTTTTATTCGGAAGGGAAAGAGCTTATACAGAAAATAAAAGATAAAAGAGCAGAAATACTTGCTCGTGAAGAGGCTGAGAAAGAAAAAAATGTTGCCAAGAAATTAGCAATTATTGAGCAGGTTAAGCTCCTTTCTGAGAGTCAGTCGCATGAAGACTTCAACAAAACGTATCAGGAGTTTCGTGCTTTGCAGCAAAAATGGAGCGATATAAAACTTGTTCCGCAAGCGAAGATAAACGAGCTGTGGAAGGAATATCAGAGATATGTTGAGAAGTTTTATGATTTGGTTCGTATTAATAATGAGTTTCGTGAATATGACTTTAGAAAGAATCTGGAGTTAAAGACCGAACTTTGCGTGGCTGCGGAAAAATTGGACAGCGAAGAGGATATTGTTTCAGCTTTCTACCAATTGCAAAATCTTCATCAGGAGTGGCGAGATATAGGTCCTGTTTCGAGAAAGGACAGAGAAGAAATCTGGAACAGATTTAAAGCTGCTTCCACACAGATAAACAAGAAGTATCAGGCTCATTTTGAATCATTAAAAGGCAAAGAGGAAGATAATCTTGAAGCTAAAAAGGCTTTGTGTGAGACACTTGAAGCTATCGATTATTCAAAGCTTAATAGTATAAGAGATTGGAATAAGAAGGTTAAAGATGTTCTGGATATTCAGAAGCAATGGCGTGAAATAGGTTATGTTCCCAAAAAATGGAACACAAAAATCTATGAGCGTTATCGTGCTGCGTGTGATTTCTTTTTCCGTAATAAAAATGAGTTCTATAAGTCCATGCACGGAGAAATGGAAGAGAATCTGAAAAAGAGAATGGAGCTCATAGAGCAGGCTGAAGCATTGAAAGATAGTACAGATTGGAGGAACACTACTCGTGAAATGATAGAAATCCAAAAGAAATGGAAAGCTATCGGCATTGTGCCCCGCAAGCATGTGGACTCGACCTGGAAAAGATTTATTGGTGCATGTGATTACTTCTTTGAGCAGAAAAAGCTGCATTCTCTATCTCGTCATGAGGAGGAAGCTAAAAATCTCACATTGAAAGAGGAAATAACAAGCAAGATTAATAATCTTGATCAATCTCTTTCTGCTGAGGATGCTTTACCGGTGCTGCGCGAATTGATGGACGACTGGTATGCTGTTGGTCATGTACCATTTAAACTAAAGGATAAAGTATACAAGGAATTTTACGATGCAACCGAAGCACAGTTTGACAGACTAAATATTGACAAGACAGACAGAAAACTAGATACATTCAAATCCAGCATTTCAGATATTGCAAAATCAGATAATCCAAAAGGACAATTGCTTCGTGAGCGTGACAGATTGATGCGCCAGTTTGAACGCATGAAAGGAGAACTGCAAACCTATGAGAATAATATAGGTTTTCTGTCGGTATCCTCGAAGAAAGGAAACAGCTTAATTGACAATATGAATCACAAGGTGAAAAAGATTAAAGGTGAACTTGAATTGCTTGTGAAAAAAATAGAAACTATTGACGAAGAGTTGCAAGGTTAGATTTTCTGTGATGTAAGTAAAATTAGACTTTTATGTCACTATAATATTTTGATATATATGTGCACTATTTGTTTTGACAGATAGTGCCCTATTTGTATATTTAGCTCTATTGTTTATCCCTGTCTTTTAATAAAAGTTATTGACCTAAATTATAATTTCAAAGAAATGAGAACAAAACTAACTTTTTTATTTGTGTTTTTATTATC
>CAYFUQ010000051.1:0-17569 GCA_964346415.1 uncultured Proteiniphilum sp. | reverse complement strand
CTTTTTCTTCTTTCATAACGTTTCTTTTTGTGTAACGCTATACTAGGACGGGACAATCACAAAATAAAAATCCGGTCTTCGATTTAAATCAAGGACCGGATTTTTTATGTTTTAGAGTACAGTCTGTTTTTCTGCTCTCATTTTTTCAGCAACTATAGCATCAATTGCCGCAATAGCTGCCATATTTACTATATCACGAACGGGAGTATCAACATCCAGAATATGAACTGGCTTTTTAAGTCCCATTTGAATTGGACCAACTACATCCCCTACTCCGCTTTCTATAAGTAGCTTGTATGCAGTATTCGCAGAGCTAAGATTTGGGAAAACCAATGTGTTAACATTCTTGCCGTTTAACTTGGTGAATGGGAACTTTTCATCACGAAGTTTTTTGTCGAGTGCAATATTAACCTGCATCTCACCATCTACAACGATGTCAGGATAGTTTTCATGCAACTCTTTCACAACTTCACGAACACTTGCGGGACTTCCCTCCTTATCAACACCAAAGTTTGAATATGAGAGCATGGCTATAACCGGATCATGAGCAAAAAACTTAACGGTGTCATTGGCAAGCCTTGTTATATCTGTCAAAGCATCAGTAGAAGGGTGGCGATTGAATAGAGTATCAGCCAAAAATAATACCCCCTTCTTAGAGTTTACTATATGCATTGCACCAATATGGTTATATCCGTCTTTCACTCCTATTATATCTTTTGCAAGATTTATAGTTTCAGTATATTTTCCGAAAACACCTGTTATCAATGCATCAGCATCACCAGACTCAACCATCATCATTCCGAATGAGTTACGGTTGAACATCAATTCTGCTGTTTCATTTAATGCGTAACCTTCTCTGCTATGCTTTTCGCACAACATTTTGGCATAGTGACTCCTGCGTTCCTCTTCTCTGTCATGACGTAAGTTAACAATCTCAATTCCCTTAAGACTTACATGATGTTCTTCTGCTACATTGGCTATTTTCTTTTCATTACCCAACAATATTGGCTGGCAAATTCCTTCATTGACACATACTTCTGCTGCTTTGAGCATATTGACATGATTAGATTCAGAGAAAACTATACGTTTGGGTTCCTGACGCGCCATTTCATAAAAGCGACGCAGCATTTTATTATCCAATCCCATTCTATGACGCAGTTCTTCATTATATTCCTCCCAATCATCTATTGATTTGCGTGCAACACCTGAATCTATGGCTGCCTTGGCCACTGCAGGAGCAACAGCGGTCAGCAATCTTATATCTAAAGGTTTTGGAATAAAATATTCACGACCAAAATTCAACTTTTTAATATTATAGGCTGCATTAACGATATCCGGAACTGGTTTTTTCGCAAGATCGGCTATAGCTTTAACTGCTGCAATCTTCATTTCTTCGTTAATTGATGTTGCTCTGACATCAAGAGCACCACGAAAAATGTAAGGGAACCCCAAAACATTATTTATCTGATTGGGATGGTCTGAGCGTCCGGTTGCAAAAATGATATCAGCACGAGCACTCTTAGCATTCTCGTAAGAAATTTCGGGATTAGGGTTTGCAAGTGCAAAAACAATGGGGTCTGCACTCATAGATTGCACCATTTCAATCGATAAAACATCAGCAACTGATAATCCAACAAACACATCTGCCTCTTTAACGGCTTCCGCCAGTGTTGTTATGTCTCGGTCTGTTGCAAAAGGTTTCTTGCGATCATTTAAATCTGTTCTTTTATTTGAAATTACACCTTTTGAATCCAACATCACGATGTTCTCCAGCTTTGCCCCCAAAGCTAAATACAGTTGCGTACAAGAGTTAGCGGCAGCACCGGCACCATTTACTACAATCCGAACATCTTCAATATTTTTTCCATTTAACTCCAAAGCATTGAGGAGGCCTGCAGCAGAAATAATTGCAGTTCCATGCTGGTCATCATGCATAATGGGTATATTAAGCTCATTTTTAAGACGATCTTCAATTAGAAAACATTCGGGAGCTTTTATATCTTCCAAATTAATACCACCAAATGTTGGCGAAATAGCTTTTACTATCTCTATAAATTTTTCGGGATCTTTTTCATCTATTTCAATATCAAAAACATCAATGCCCGCAAAAATTTTAAATAACAAACCTTTCCCTTCCATTACTGGTTTACCTGCAACAGCACCTATATCTCCCAAGCCCAGCACAGCCGTACCATTAGATATAACAGCCACCAAATTCCCCTTAGAGGTATAATCGTAGGCTTTATGTTCATCTTCTTGAATGGCAAGACATGGGGCAGCTACGCCCGGTGAATAAGCAAGTGATAAGTCACGCTGAGAGCTATATGGTTTTGTTGGAACAACTTCAATTTTCCCTGGACGTCCCTCAGAGTGATACCTGAGAGCATCTTCTTGTAATTTATTTATCATCTGTGTATATAATTTAGTTAATAACCTAAGTATTAATTGCAAAAATAACAATAAGAAATATATTAATAAAATTATATGCTATATTTATATTCATTGTACTTCATGTGTCATAAAGGATATTATAGAAATGCTCATGATAGTTTTTATGGTATAAGAATAAATATGTACTTTTGTATAAAACAAATAACAGATGACAGATAAAATTATTTATTCACAAAATGTGATTGACTTTGTAGCAGTCAGTGTTGAATTTTGTTCGTTACTTGAAAATGAAAAAACGGAAGAAAGAAATAAATGGATTACAAAAATTCTCAAAATTCTTCCTTTAGTTTATATCAAGGCAACATTGTTGCCAGCAACCACAGAGAACAATGAAGAACCACCCCAAACATTTGTAAAAGAGGAAGATTATAATAGTATTAGATATTCGGTTTCAGAGATTATGGACGAAGAAGATGTTTATCTTGATTTTTATGTTGAAGATATGAAGTACAGCGACCGACCGGTTTCATCTTTTGTATCAGAAGACATTGCTGATATATATCAGGATTTACGTAACTTTGTTTCTATATATCAATACAAACTTGAGAATCAAATGAACGATGCCATACATATTTGCAACCAGAATTTTAAATCCTACTGGGGACAAAAGCTGGTTAATGTGTTGCGACCGCTGCATGCGTTAATTTATAAAGATAATGAAGAGGATTACGATTCATATGAATCGGGCTTAAATATGGAGGATTTGTGGGATTAACAATATCAAAAGAAAAAATATCAACATTACCCAGAGAAATATTCAATGGTGAAATAATTGTTGTAGATGAAAATAATAAGGTAGATGAAGCTATTAACCATCTATTAGAACAGAAAAATATAGGTTTTGACACAGAAACTAGACCTGCGTTCAAAAAAGGGCAAATCAATAAAGTTGCGTTAATGCAGTTGTCGTGTGAAGACATCTGTTACTTATTCAGATTAAACAAAATTGGATACCCTGATCGTTTAGACGAAATTATCAGCAATCCCCAGATCAAAAAAATTGGACTTTCTCTTCGTGACGACTTTGACGCAATAAGAGGCAGGTCAAATAACAAGCCGCTAAACTTTGTAGATCTACAACCTTTCGTTGACAAATATGGTATCGAAGATAACAGCTTGCAAAGAATATATGCAATCATATTTGGGAAAAAAATATCAAAAAGACAAAGGTTGTCAAACTGGGAAACTAAGGAATTAACAGAAGCACAAAAAAGTTATGCAGCAATTGATGCGTGGGCTTGTTTGCGCATATATAATCATTTGATTAAAAATGGAAAATAGTAATATCAAACAAGTTATATTACATCCTAAAAAGGAAGAATCACTAAAGCGATTTCATCCTTGGGTGTTCTCGGGAGCAATAAACAAACTTCCGTCAGGTTTAATTGAAGGAGAAACGGTAAAAGTTATCTCTCACAATGGTGAGTTCTTAGGAGTCGGGCACTACCAGATTGGAAGCATAGCAGTACGTATTTTGTCATTTAATGATGAGACTATAGATGCAGATTTCTATATAAAAGAAGTTGAAAGCGCATATAAGCTGAGACAAAAGCTAAACTTGATAAGAGATGATAACAACATTTATCGCCTTATCCATGGGGAGGGCGACCATTTGCCAGGCCTCATAGTTGATATGTATGGAGATGTTGCAGTAGTTCAGTCACACTCAGTTGGCATGGATACCGACAAAGACAAAATCATAAAAGCACTGCAAACAGTTATTGGCAGTGACCAACTGAAGCATATCTATTATAAATCTGAAGGAACCTTGCCTTACAAAGCAGAAATTGAATCTATAGACGAATATTTAATTGGCGGAGAAGATGTAAACCACATTGCAATAGAAAACGGAATGAAGTTTAACATTGATTGGCTAAGAGGACAAAAAACCGGATTCTTTGTAGATCAACGTGACAATCGTCTTTTGGTAGAATCATACTCAAAGGATAAGACTGTTTTAAATATGTTTTCCTATACCGGAGGTTTTTCCGTTTTTGCTTTGCGTGGAGGAGCCAAAGAGGTTTACTCTGTTGATAGTTCTTCAAAAGCAATTGCTCTATCCAATGAAAATATAATGAATAACTTTGGAGAAGAACCAAGACATCACTCATCTTCGGAAGATGCATTCAGATTTCTAAGAGAAAGTCCCAAGGATAAATTCGACTTGATTATACTTGACCCTCCAGCTTTTGCAAAACACCGCGGAGCAGTTCGCAACGCTCTTCAAGGATATAAAAGATTAAACTTATCAGCATTTCAAATAATAAAGCCAGGCAGTATTTTATTTACGTTCTCCTGTTCACAGGTTATAACCAAAGAACAATTTAGGTTAGCTGTATTTAGTGCAGCTGCCATATCAGGCAGAAAAGTCAGAATACTTCATCAACTAACGCAACCTTCCGATCATCCCGTAAATATATATCATCCAGAAGGAGAATATCTCAAAGGGTTGGTTTTATATGTTGAATAGTAAGTTAATTTTACCGTTTCAAAGGGCTAAAACACTCTGTTTTGGTTAATATATCGGAATAAGGTGCATTTATCCCATTATTTATTTGGAAAAAGAGCATTTAGACTATATCTTTGCAACGTGTTTTTCATGGTATTAGATTTAAGGTTAACAATGAAGATTGGTTGTCGTGAGACAACCTTTCCTTTTTTATAGACATACCATACTTTATCATTCCCCAAAGACTTCTTGTTTGCAAACAATCTGCAGTTCAAATTTTTCATTTGCACAGTAAATTCTTATTTTTGTATTGATAATATCACACAATGAATTTCAGAACAAAAATAAAAATTGAACAACCAAACTTTGACATTAATCATCAAACACATTTAATGTCCATAGGATCTTGTTTCTCAAACAATATTGGAGACAAACTTTTTGAAAATAAATTTCACATCAGCATCAATCCTTTTGGGGTACTATACAACCCTGCCTCCATTTCTTCTGTACTTAAACGAATATTGTCAGCTAAACCTTTTTCTAAAGATGAATTAGTCAAACATGACAATCTCTTTCAAAGCTTTATGCATCATAGTTCATTCTCTTCAGCAAACGAAGAAGAATGTCTGAATAAGATTAATAATTCATTTTCAAATGCAATACAATCTCTACAACAAACGGATATCCTTCTCATTACATTTGGAACCGCTTATATATACAGACTAAAAACTAATGGTGAGGTTGTTGCTAATTGCCACAAATTCCCTGCCGTCACATTCACCAGACACAGGCTAACAGTTGATGAAATAGTAGAGGATTGGACAGAGATCGTCGAATTATTACAAAGCATCAACCCACTTGTGAAAATAATCTTCACTGTATCCCCCATTAGACACTGGAAAGATGGTGCACATGAAAATCAAATTAGCAAATCTATCCTACATATAGCTATTGATGAATTACAAAGAATATACGACAGACAAATATATTATTTCCCCGCTTATGAGATTTTAATTGACGAACTTCGTGATTATCGTTTTTACGACAACGATATGATGCACCCGGCCCCGATTGCTGTAGAATATATCTGGACCAAGTTTAATGAGACTTATTTTGACAATCACACAACAGGCATCATAAAACAATGTCAACAAATTAACCGGGCAGTAAACCATAGACCTCACAATATCAACAACGAAAAATATATTACTTTTGTAAAACAGACCATTAATCAAATAAAACAATTGCAGCTAAAATATCCATATATTAATTTTGACAATGAAATTAATTCTCTCTTAGAAAAAACTAAAGCATGAAATATCAAATATCAAAAATAGCTCAAATTCTGGGCATACATAATAATGAATTGTTTGATGCAGATATCTCTATTCTATTAACTGATAGCAGAAAGTTGAGCAATCCATCTGAAACTCTCTTTTTTGCTATAACAACAAAGAATAATGATGCTCACAAATATATTAGCGAGCTGTACAACTATGGAGTTAAAAACTTTGTGATCAGCAAGACTCTTCCAGAATGGCAACAATTCGAGGGTGCAAACTTTTTACTGGTTAAGAACACAATTACTGCCCTGCAGAAATTGGCTAGTTATCATCGTAGTAAATTCAACTATCCTGTAATTGGTATTACAGGAAGCAACGGAAAAACCATTGTCAAAGAATGGCTTTATCAACTTTTAGGCAACGACTATAATATTGTTCGCTCACCTCGCAGCTATAATTCGCAAGTTGGAGTCCCATTATCTGTTTGGGAGATGAGTGATAAAAACGATCTTGCTATATTTGAAGCTGGCGTATCTCAACCCGACGAAATGATGCGACTCGAACAAATTATAAAACCAACAATTGGAATATTTACTGAATTAGGTGAAGCTCATCAGGAAAACTTCACTTCTATGCAACAAAAATGTATGGAGAAGTTAGCATTATTCAGCAACTCCGATATGTTTGTTTACGAAGAAGATAACAGAGTCATAAACCAATCTGTAGATCTTATGGTGTTATCTCAAAAATCTTATGGTTGGTCTAAAAAGAATCATGATGCACCTCTTTTTATACAAAAAATTGAGAAAGGAGAACAAAGCACCAATATTCATTACTCTTTTCTGCAGTTTCATTATTCTGCTTCAATTCCGTTTACAGATGATGCTTCTATTAGCAATGCCATAAGCTGCCTTGCAGTAATGCTTTATTTGAATATTAATCCCGCTACAATATCCGAAAGGATGCTTCAACTGGAACAAGTTGCAATGAGATTGGATGTGCGTCAGGGTAAGAACAAGTGTACAATAATCAACGACAGCTACAACTCAGATATAAATTCTATTAAAATTGCACTTGATTTCCAGAATCAAAGAAATACAAATCAACTTCTCAAAAAAACCCTGATTATTTCTGACATACTTCAAACAGGAATAATGCCTAAGCCCCTATATAAAAGGGTGGCTGAGCTTATCCAGCAAAATGAAATAAACAAACTGATAGGGATTGGTCACGATATCTATGAAAACAAAGAAATATTTTCCACACCTGAGAAACACTTCTTCAGAAGTACTGAAGATTTTATACAATCTAAAATATGGAAGAATTTCAATGAGGAATTAGTTCTTTTAAAAGGATCTAGAAAGTATCATTTTGAGCAAATAAATGAGTTAATTGAAGAAAGAATACATGAGACTGTTTTAGAAATTGACCTGGATGCTATTGTACATAATTATAACTTCTACAAATCAAAGGTTTCACCTTATTCAAAGTTGATTTGTATGGTTAAAGCAGACGGCTATGGCTCAGGAGCATCAGAAATAGCAAAAACCTTACAATATCATAGATGTGAATACTTTGCTGTGGCAGTAGCAGAAGAAGGAATATCTCTTCGCAATGAAGGGATAACAAGTCCTATAATTGTATTAAATCCTGAAGTTAACGGTTTCGAGGAACTATTTAATAGTGAGCTCGAACCTGAGGTTTATAATTTCAGAATACTTAAAGCATTTATAAGGGAAGCTCAACGTCGTGGAATTACAAATTATCCAATCCATATAAAAGTTGATACAGGTATGCATAGATTAGGCTTTATGCCATCTGATATTAAAGAACTCACCGAGACGCTTAAGAATCAGAAAGGACTTACAGTCAAATCGATTTTTTCTCACCTGGCAGCAAGTGAAAGCTGGCTGTTTGATGACTTCACTACCCAACAGATAGAAACTCTCAACACACTACATACAGAGTTTGAGAAACAAATTGGTTATCCCGTTTGGAAACACATTCTTAATTCTGCCGGAATCGAGAGATTTAGCAATGCTCAATGGGATATGGTACGACTGGGTATTGGTTTATATGGAATTAGTGCAAGTGGTATGAATGGCCTGATGAACGTGTTTACACTAAAGACCACAATACTGCAAATTAAAGATATCCCATCAGAGGAAACAGTTGGTTATGGTAGGAAAGAGTCTTTAAAAAGTGACGCTAAAATAGCAACAATTAGAATTGGATATGCTGACGGTCTAGACAGGAAATTTGGCAACCGGGTTGGGAAAGTTCTTATAAATGGCCATTTAGCACCTATTGTAGGAAGTGTATGTATGGATTTATGCATGGTAGATATAACAGGTATTGAAGCGAAGGAGGGTGATTCTGTAGTAGTATTCGGAGAAGATTTGTCTGTTATTGAGCTGGCAAATAATATAGACACAATACCTTATGAAATATTGACCTCAGTGTCTTCAAGAGTAAAGCGAGTATACATAAAAGAGTAAAGCTATTTAAACGTCAGATGTTCCATAGAACATAGTAAGAGTGGAATACACTTGTATTCCACTCTCTTTATATATAAACATAAAAAAGCATCCCAATTGGGATGCTTTTTAATTTATATGAATTGTCTGGTTCGTATTATTCAGCAAAGAAAATTGCTACACGGTTCCAGTCATTTTCAGCGTATGGTTGCTCAGTATCACCTTTCCAGTCAACTGAAATGCGGCTGCTGTCAATTCCGTAGTCATCAGTCAATGATTTAGCAACAGCTTTAGCACGTTTTTCTGACAATGCCAAGTTGTAAGCAGGAGTACCTGTTTTCTTGTCTGCGTAAGCAACAATCTTAACAGTTGCATTTGGATTAGCATTCATGTATTCAGCTGTATTGTGAACACTTACTTGCTGACCTCTGTCAATTTTGTAAGAATCGATGCGGAAGAATACTACGTTTGGAACGTAAACGCTTTCAGCAACAACAGGAGCTACTTCTGGACAGTCAGGACATCCTTCTGGTCTCTTTCTCAACTCATCGTTTTCAGCGCGTAGTCTGTTGATTTGGCTGTTCAAGTCGTTGATTAAGTTGTAGTCCATCAATTCAGCAGGAGTAAATGATTGTTTACCACCTAAACCAAATTTGATACCTGCGTTTGCGTTAACCATAGCATCCCACTCATAATCGCCTGTTTGACCTGATCCGTCAAATGACTCTTGCAAAAATCTGATACCCACTTCTAGGAAAAGAGCAACGTTTTTGTTGATGTTGAAATTGTTGATAATACCAGCATTCCAGGTAAGTGATTGGTTTTGACCTTTGAAAACACCACCGTTAGAAGGTTTTTTCCAGTCAGTCAATCCGTACATGTAACCAACACCAGCATAAGGAACAAAGTTATAAACTCTGTCAGGATTATAACCAACTAATGCGTTAGTCATATTCCACATAAGGTCTAGATGACCACCAGCCCAGTTATGTTTATCACCATTAGGACCATATTGAGGTAAATTCGCAATATGATTAATTTGTCCAGCATCGATAACCACACGAGCACCCCAGTTAGGTGTGTTCCAACGGCCAATTTCTAATTGTCCTTGCCATCCAAGACGGTCAACGAAATCACCGCTAGCTTTGTTTTCGCCTTCAGTTAGGTAGATGTTAGTACCGCCACCAATACCCATATACCAGTGACTGCTTGCCTTATCTTTCAGGTAAACAGTACCATGAGATACGTTCTGAACTTCCTGAGCGCTTAATCCAGCCACTACTAGAAAGGCAATGAGGAATAAATTTAATTTTCTCATAATTCTTAATTTTTAAATTTTAACTCGATTATTATTAATATTTATTTCATTAAATCAATTATTCATTCTGCTTTGACTATTCAGCAGTTAAAAGGTTTAATACTTTTATCCACCAATAATTCAGTGTGCAAATATAGGAAATTATTTTAACATGTATAATTATTTTTCAGAAAAAAACCATATTTGTGAAAATATTCCACGAAAAAAGGGGTAATTTATACCAAATTACCCTAAATAACTTTTCAAAAGCTTACTTCTTGAGTCTTGTCGAAGTCTTCTGATAGCTTTTTCTTTAATTTGACGTACTCGTTCGCGAGTCAATTGAAATTTATCACCTATTTCTTCGAGGGTCATTTCCTGACAACCTAAACCAAAAAACATCTTTATAATATCACTTTCTCTATCAGTAAGAGTTGACAGAGCTCTGTCAATTTCTTTTTGAAGTGACTCATTAATTAATGTGCGGTCGGCAATTGGTGCATCATCATTAACCAAAACATCCAGCAGACTGTTGTCCTCTCCTTCCACAAATGGAGCATCCATTGAGATATGTCGCCCTGATACTTTAAGCGAATCCATAACCTTATCAACGGTCATGTCAAGCTCAATGGCCAGTTCCTCAGCAGATGGACGGCGCTCATTCTCCTGCTCAAACTTTTGAAGTGCTTTATTTATCTTATTAAGTGATCCTACCTGATTCAGCGGTAATCTTACAATCCTTGACTGCTCAGCCAATGCCTGTAAAATAGATTGTCGGATCCACCACACAGCATAGCTAATAAATTTGAAACCACGGGTTTCATCAAATTTTTCTGCCGCTTTTATCAGTCCCAGATTTCCTTCATTAATTAAGTCAGGAAGACTAAGACCCTGGTTTTGGTATTGCTTTGCAACAGAAACCACAAATCTTAAATTGGCACGTGTCAATTTTTCAAGAGCTTGTCGGTCACCCTTTTTAATAGCCTGCGCCAATTCAACTTCTTCTTCAACAGTAATCAAATCCTCACGACCAATTTCCTGAAGGTACTTATCCAAAGATGCACTTTCACGATTCGTGATTGACTTTGTAATCTTTAATTGTCTCATTTATATAATTTAATTTTTTTCTAATCAAGGAGGGTGGATCACCTACTATATTATTACCCTCATAAAAGCAGTTAAGAAGGATTCGGTATTCTCGAATCCTTCCAACCTATAAAACACAACTTATCACTATATTGTTATGTCAATTAGCATGATTAACATTGTTTAACTCTACTATTTAATTCCTTGTGACAAGTCAATTGCAATATATTGAGTTCTTCCATTAGGATAAAAACCTGCTATCAGAATAACTTTGTCTTGACTGGAGGATGTAACAGAAGACACTATTTTAGTAATATCGCTTTCATTATTTACCGGTGTATTGTTTACTCTCATTATAATAAAGCCTTTATTAATACCTTCTTTTCTGAATAGACCATTTGACTTTACGTTTGTAACCTCTACACCACTATTAATGCCCAGCTTTTGTTTTCTATCAGTTGATATCTCTCCGAAGGTTGCACCAAGATTATCAACAACATCATCACCTTTTTGAATCTCGGTGTTGCCGGCTTCGTTTTTCAACTCAACTTCAAATGTTAGATTCTTATCCTTTCTATCTACAGCAACTTTAATTTTATCACCCGGACGATATCTGCTCAACTGGTCCTGAAGACCTGCAAAGTTTTTAATCTTAACACCGTTGATGGATTTAATAACATCACCTTTCTCAAGACCTGCAGCCTTAGCTGCACTTCTGTCGGCAAAATCATCAACTTGCACACCTTCTATTTGAGAAAGTTCTTTAGCCTTTTCAGGATCCTGACGTTTCAGCATCTCGATGTTGGGAACCATAATACCCAAAACTGCACGCTGCACATTTCCAAATTGCTTAAGGTCCGCAGCTACTTTTCCGGCAATTGAGATTGGAACGGCAAAAGCCAGTCCGTTAAAGTCACCCGATTGAGAGAAGATAGCAGTATTGATACCAACAAGTTCACCTTTGGTGTTTACCAATGCGCCACCACTGTTCCCTCTGTTAACAGCAGCATCAACCTGAATAAACGATTGAATTCCAAGGTTTCCACCTCCAACAACATTGCCACGATTTTTGGCACTTACTATACCGGCTGTCACCGTAGAAGTCAGATTAAATGGATTTCCCACGGCAAGCACCCACTCTCCTACCTGCAAAGCATCTGAGTTTCCAAAAGTGAGATAATCAAAATCATCACCTTCAATTTTTATAAGACCGATGTCTGTCTGTGGGTCTGTACCAATTACCTTGGCAACATACTCCTTATTATTATTGAGTGTAACCGAAACTTCAGTTGCTCCTTCAATAACATGATTATTGGTAATAATATAGCCGTCCTTTGATATGATAACTCCCGAGCCAAAACCAATTTGTTCGCGTGGTTGCATGTTTCTTTCTCCAAATCCGAAAAAGAAATCAAAAGGACTCGAATATTGCTGTTGTTGACTAATGGATTTTACCTTAACGTGCACCACACCGTCAACCGACTTGGCAGCTGCCACAGTAAAATCGGGATAACCTTCAGATGTGGTCAAATTGGTCAAATGCACACTACCCGACTGATTGAACGAATCGGCATATTCTTTTATTTCGGTAGTAGTGGTAGAAGCCGCTGAGCTAATTGTATTGCTTTTATTAAAATAATTGTACCCAAAAATGGTAACTAATGAACTAAGTATGGCGATTACAATAACGCCCAAAATGTTTTTTGTCTTTACAGTGTTCATACTTCAAATTTTTATTTTAATTATTTACGCAAATATAGACGCAAATAATGTACAATAGTTTACTTACAGGCTCTTATTTCAAGTCTTTTAACCAAATAAAGAGGCGATTAACCCGCCTTAACCGACACATCATGTCATTTGATGGACAAAATGTCACAACTGACAAACCGTACGCTAACATCAACGTTTATACTTATTCTTTCTCTTTTCATATTTCCTAAAACGGAAATTATTGATTGGTTGATACAGATCAAACCCAATCAGCCTTAGTCCATATCTGCCGCTGCCAAAGTTCTTGTTGTACCGGTTTATTATAACCAATTGCGTTACAAATCGTAATAAAAACAACCAAACCGAAACAGCCAACACTGCCCAATGTTGATAGTAAATTCCATAAACTGCAAGACCAAGCGATAAAATATAAAAACAATATTTCGAAAACGACTCCACTGCAAACACAAATGAAGAACTGCCTTTATACTGTTTTTTAGTATATAAGTACTTAGCTTTTAGGTTTTTCCAAATTCTAAACTTATCAACTACATTAGTCTCCGTCATACTTTCGGGCGAAACAACCACGCCCACTTTGCGGTTGCGCGCTATTCTATTAATAAACAAATCGTCCTCTCCATTGTCATGTGACAGCACCGAAGAGAACCCTTTTTCGTCATAAAAAATTTCTTTCCTGTAGGCTAGGTTTCGATTAAGCCCCATAAATGGTTGCTTCAAAATGGCCATAGACAGATACTTGAGGCTGAAGATGAGATTGTCATACAACACAAATTTGCGACGATACACCTTCTTGTCTACATTAAGCTTGCAAAAACCAAGAACTATATCATCACCTTTGTCAAAACGTTCTGCAAATTGCTCAATCCACATATCAGACGCAGGCTTGCAATATGCCTCCGTAAACAATAGTATGTCACTTTTTGCAGCCTTCACTCCCAAAGTCAGCGCTAGCTTCTTTTCGTTGTAGCGTTCGGCATCTTCGGGCACATAAGTGTGATACAAATTTGAATACTTATTGCACAACAACTTCAACAGCGTGTCTGTTTCATCAGTCGACCCCATATTGACAACAATAACCTCGAAGTTGGGATAATTCTGCTCCAGAATAGAGGGTAGGTTCTCGGCCAGGCTGTCTGCTTCATTTTTAGAAGCAATAATCACCGACACCGAAGGGCGCTCCACCTCAAGTGAATGTATTTTTTCTCGCTTTTTCTCGTATGCGTAAGGACGATTATACACAATAATATAATACAACATCTGTATCAACCAAAAGAAAAACAATGTCCCCCCCAGTATCCAGAAAGTGGTATCGAAATTAAAATCAATATTCTCTATAAAATCCACCATATACATACATTACAAAGAGTCTGAGAAAAAAGCTTTTGGCAATTCTCTGCAATTGTAGTTTGAAGCCATCGTTTCGCCGTAGGCTCCGGCCGAACGTATCGCCACTATGTCGCCCCTCTTTGAGTGATTGAGGCTGACATCCTCACCAAAAACATCACTCGACTCACAAATTGGTCCAACAACATCGTAAACCTCGGGCGTGTCTTCAGAACTTAAATTCTCAATTTTATGATAAGCCTCATAAAGGGCCGGACGGAGCAGCTCTGTCATTCCTGAGTCCAAGATAATAAACTTCTTGGCATTTCCTTCCTTCACATATATTATCCGAGAAATTAATGAACCACAATTGCCAACAACAGATCTACCCAACTCAAAGTGAAGAGTCTGACTCCCCTGAAGCTTCAAATGCTCTTCAAACAACCTGAAGTAGCCCTTAAATTCTGCGATTGGATTGTCATCAGGATTGTCATAATCTATTCCCAGTCCTCCACCCACATTAATCATCTCAAAAGAGACACCCTGAGCAGTAAACCAGTCTCTTATTTCAACTATTTTTTTACTTAAATCTTCAAATGTTGATAAATCAACAATCTGAGAACCGATATGGAAGTGCATACCTATAAGTTTAAGGCTGCTGTGAGTATTAATAAGATCAAGCGCGGCAGGTAAATCAGATTCATTTATACCAAATTTGTTTTCCTCAAGTCCGGTAGTGATATACTTGTGGGTATTGGCATCCACGTTGGGATTTATCCTTAAAGCTATCTGTGCCACTTTGTTTCTTTCGGCTGCCAGTTCTGCAATTGCCTCAATTTCGGGAAGCGACTCCACGTTGAAACAATATATATCATTATCTAATCCGATAATAATCTCCTTATCTGTCTTACCTACTCCTGCAAACACAACTTTAGAAGCAGGGAAACCATATTCAATAGCTCTGAGCACCTCATTGCCACTCACACAGTCGGCACCAAATCCATACGCCGCTATTTTCTTCAACAGCACCGGATTGGCATTAGCCTTTAGTGCATAATGAATATGGTAAGGCTTATTTTCTGTTTCCTTTCTTATTTTATCTAATGTCAGGTGCAGCAACTCCATATTATAATAATAGAACGGAGTTTCTAACGCCCGAAACTTTTCTACGGGAAATTGACCTTTTGTCATAGTGCAAAACATTTAAAAGGTTTAGGTATATATAATACGTATATATAAATATTAGGATGATAACCCATTTTTATATTACAAACCTGCAAAAATACAAACTTTTAGCCACAAAAACGTAATAAAGACTTAGTTAATTTTAATAGCGACTGATTATCGACAATGCTTTTTCTATTTTCTCATCCATAGGCAGTGCATAATCAATCCAATGAATGGTGTGTCCGCGCGTCTTCATGCCGCGAAACCAGGTCATCTGTCGTTTTGCAAATTGATGGATGGCAATTTCGAGACGGGTAGCCATCTCCTCATACGTTATTTCACCAATAACATATTGAGTAACAAATTTATATTCCAGACCATAGTAGATTAAATCTTCGGGCGACACACCCTGCCCAAGTAGAGTCTCCACCTCCAACACCATCCCTTCCTCCAGCCTTTTTTTCAATCGCGAAGTAATCTTAGCCCTTCGTGCCTCGCGATTTATATCGATACCCAATATCACAGAGTCGATGGGTGGATATTCAAGTTGTCCTGCCGGCTGCTTCGATTTAAAATCGGCAATCTCAATGGCACGGATAGTGCGCTTGGCATTTTGTGTGTCTGTAGTGTTGTGCAAATCGCCATACGACGCCAGAATCTGAGCAAGCTCTTCGAGCGGCTTTTCAGCCAGCTGATTTCTCAACTCCTCATTCTTGGGCACGTCGGGCAACTGATAGCCCTTGAGCACCGACTCGAGATACAACCCCGTACCGCCACACAATATTGGCGTTTTGTCTCTGTTGCGCACATCATCATAAGCTTTGTGAAAATCGCGATGATAGTCAAACAAAGTATATTTGTCGCCCGCCGGTCTTATATCAATCAAATGATATGGCACCTGACGTCCGTCAATGGTGTAATCCTCCAAATCTTTGCCCGTACCCAAATCCATGCCCCGATATATCTGCCTCGAATCGGCACTGATGATTTCGCCATCAACGCACAAAGCAAGGTGAGCGGCAAATGTTGTCTTGCCGCTTGCTGTTGGCCCCAAAACCGTTATCATCTTCTGACCTGATAATGTCATAATAGTATTGTTATTTTCTCTTGCTAGCTCTGTAATCCCACGGCGGCACCGGATTGAGATCTTGCCAAAGCCCTATTTTATTTTTCCGCGCCTCTTCTTCCAAAGCACTATAGTGCTCCGACTTATCATAATGCTTATAGTGCCACGCCATACCCGAGCGAATCATCTCGGCACAAACGTCCAGTCCGTCGGTCGTATAAACATACACCACCGGGCGACCGTATCGGTCTGATTTGGTGTGAACCTCAATGCCTACCTCTTTGCCAAAAATCAATTCAGAAAGTTTGTCTGTCGATTTTTTAGAATAAGCCTGTTTTGATTCCGGTGCGTCGATGCCCTGCATACGGAAACGGACCCTTTCTTTATCGTCCGTCAATCCTATAAATGTGTCGCCGTCTGATACTTTCACCACTTTCACATAATAGTCAACATTGTCGAGTGTTCGCTCAGTTCTCTCATCGCCTCCTATGTATTTGCTCCACGCAAGCACCAGGACAAACACAATAATGTAGATTATGTAAGATTGTTTCTTTTTTATTCGCATAGTGCAAAATTAGCACATTAATTTTGAATAAGTCAATGCTTAGGAGAACTTTGCCCAAAATTACACACTATAAAGGCAAACCCCGGCAAGACGGGATTGTCGTAGCACAAAAGGGGGTGACAATCCCGATAAATCGGGATCTCCGATGTGCTTCGATTAGCTATTAGTACTTAACTAGAAGCCAAAAATCCAACAACCAGCAGCCAAAAAACGAGTCAAAAGCACTATTAATTAATGAAATCTTTCCTTTTTTCTCACGAATCTTTTGCTCGTCTCAAACATTTCACATACCTTTGAAATCAACACAGACCACATTGTTTATCAGCGGATTAACTCACAGCTTAGTGGTCAAAAACAAGCTTTTTCAACTTGGCTAAATGTCTGAAATCTTAAAAACGACTCTTCCGCATATGCGGAAGTTTAATTGACAGATTGGCAAAGCCACTCCCGCAAATGCGGAAGATTAGTTGACAGATTAGCAACAGAGCTTCCGCAAATGCGGAAAGTAAATTGACAATCTGACAAAGCATTTCCCGCAAATGCGGGAACAATGATGCAATATTGACATTACAGCTTCCGCAAATGCGGAAGGAATATTGCAACATTGACATTGCGGCTTCCGCATATGCGGAAGCCGCAATGCTACTTTTACATCGGAGTTTCCGCACATA
>CAYFUQ010000050.1:0-17746 GCA_964346415.1 uncultured Proteiniphilum sp. | reverse complement strand
ATGATTTTGTCGGCCGAAGATGCAGACGGGTCATTGTCGCTTATAGAGCCTTCGGCACTGGTTAAGCCGGGAAGTACGGTTAATTAATACTCATATTGGTTGTAAAGCATCATTGTCGTTAATGTTTATTAACCACAGATGATGCAACTATTTTCCGCACGAAACATCTTATATGTAAGTGAAAGAAAATTTAATAATCTAACAATAACAAACAACCCTATGAGAAATACTATTTTGCTTGCCGCTGCAATATTGCTGTCAATATCAGTTTCGGCACAACGCCACCAGCAACAGCGCCGCTCGCCCAGCTTTATGGGCTGGCATCTGGCCAAGGATGTGCCTGTTCAGATAAAGAGAAATGAGCTGAAGCTGAATTTGCCAACAACCATTTTCCTGCTTCATCCCGAAATCACCTACGAGCGCATCATTCACGAAGACTTTGGTGTGGGTGGATCGTTGGGGTTCAATCCGGGCAGTGACGAGTATCCCATCGATTTTATTCTGGCGCCATTTGCCCGCTGGTATTTTGGTGGCAGTTCACTAAACTTGCAAAAGTATGGGGCCGGTTTCTTTGTTGAGCTAAATGGTGCAGTATTTGCTAGAGAAGATATAAACACCTTATCATACGGAGATAATTTTGAAGTATCAAAATCTCATGCCGCCGCAGGACTGGGACTTGCCTTTGGTTGGAAATATCTTAGCGCAAACAATTGGACAGCTGATGTTTATTTTGGCGCAGGTCGCGACTTTATCAATGAAAGTGCTTACCCGCGAATGGGAATCACAATTGGTAAACGATTCTGATTACAAGACTCAACACATTATATATAACAGAAAGGCAAAGCAGCAATGTTTTGCCTTTTTTGCTTTCTGCCGGCAGCGGGTGGCGAGATTAATGCCACACAAATATGGGCATTAGGAAATAAACCCTTAAATTTGTCGGCTAAACAATTGATATGATGAAAAAAGGATTCGACTGGAAGAAGATGCTGCCCGACGTGATTGTCATTGCGGTGTTTATAATTATTTCGTTTATATATTTTGCACCGGCAGTGATGGACGGGCGGGTCATTACTCAACATGACTCACTTGCCGCTATTGGTCAGGGGCAGGAGCAGCGCGACTATATGGCGCGACATGACGGGGAGCGCACGCGCTGGAACCTGTCGATGTTTGGGGGCATGCCCTCCTATCAAATGAGCCCAACCTACGACTCAAGCAAGCCGCAGGATTTTGCAAAGAAGGTCTATTCACTCTTTTTGCCAAACTATGTCTATCTGGTGTTTATCATGTTGCTGGGCTTCTATATCCTTATGAGAGCCTTCAGGGCATCGCCGTTGATAAGTGCTTTGGGTGCCATTGTATGGGCCTTTTCATCCTACTTTTTCATCATTATTGCCGCAGGGCATATATGGAAGTTTATAACACTGGCATACATTCCGCCCACCATTGCGGGGATGGTGTATGCCTATAGAAAACAATATCTGGCGGGCGGACTGCTGGTGATGCTCTTTGTGGCATTTCAGATTTCGTCCAATCATATTCAGATGAGCTACTATTTTATGTTTATGATGTTTTTCATCGTGGTGGCTTATCTTGCAGATGCTGTAAAAACCAAAACATTGCCTGACTTTCTGAAGGCAACGGGGGTGATTGTCATAGCGGGACTTATCGGCGTAGCTGCCAATTCGAGCAATCTGTACCACACGTATGAGTATTCGAAGGAGACGATGCGTGGAAAGTCGGAGCTGTCGCATCATGGCGAGGCCGACAAATCGGACAATGGACTGGAGAGAAGCTACATCACGGCGTGGAGCTATGGTGTGGGCGAAACATTTACGTTGCTGGTGCCCAACACCAAAGGTGGCGCATCAGTACCACTGTCGCACAACGAAACTGCGATGAAGAAAGCACGACCTGAGTATCGTGAGCTATATCAGCAAATTGGTCAATACTGGGGCGAACAGCCGGGCACATCGGGACCTGTGTATGTGGGTGCATTTGTGGTGATGCTGTTTGTATTGGGTCTGTTCGTGGTGAAGGGGCCGATGAAATGGGCACTACTGGTGGGTACTATCTTTTCGATAATGCTGTCGTGGGGCAAGAACTTTATGCCTCTCACCGATTTCTTTATCGACTATGTGCCGATGTATAACAAATTCAGGACGGTGTCGTCGATATTGGTTGTGGCGGAGTTTGCCATCCCCCTTCTGGCTGTGCTGGCACTCAAAGAGATTATAGAGAAACCGCAAGTGCTCCGTGAAAACAAGAAGCAGCTTTACATAAGCTTCGGCATTACGGGCGGGTTGGCATTACTCTTTGCAATAGCACCAAGAATGTTTTTCTCTTCCTTTGTTTCATCTTCCGAGATGCAGGCTCTGCAATCATTACCACAGGAGCACATCGGTGCTGTGATAAATAATTTAACTACAATGCGTGTGGCAATGTTTACTGCTGATGCATGGCGCAGTTTTATTATAATTGTTATCGGAACAGCTCTGCTGTGGTTGTTTATCGACAAGAGAATTAAAGCTGAGTGGGCAGTGGCGGCTATTCTTGTGTTGTCGCTCGCAGATATGTGGGACGTAAACAAACGTTACCTCAACGATGGCGACTTCACTTCCGAAACCAGTCGCACACAAACCTTTGCCAAGAGTGATGCCGATGAATATATATTGCAGGATACTGCTAAGTATTACCGTGTGCTAAACATGGCAACAAGTACATTCAATGATGGAGTTACTCCCTACTGGCACAAAGTAATCGGTGGTTACCACGCTGCTAAGTTGCGCAGATATCAGGATGTGATTGATGTGCATCTGACTCGTGAGATGGGTGCAATGCAGAACGCCATTATAGAAACGCAGGGGGAGATGGACTCTGTGAACGCAGATGGATTTAAAGTGCTGAACATGCTGAACTCACGATGGGTAATTATGCCCGGACAGGGTGGCAACATCCCAATTCAGAACCCTTATGCAATGGGCAACGCATGGTTTGTTGACGATATTCATTTTGCCAACAATGCGGATGAGGAGATAGATTTGCTCGGCAAAATAGATTTGCGCACGCAGGCGGTTGCCGACAAGAAGTTTGAGAAAGTGCTGCAAGGAAAGGCGGTGACTCCGGCCGACAGCGCATCAACCATTGCACTGGCTGAATATGACTCTGACTATATTATATATAATGTGGATGCTCGCAAGGATGAGCTCGCCGTTTTTTCTGAGATTTACTATCCTAAGGGGTGGCAGATAAGCATTGACGGAGAGCCGGCGGAGATGTTGCGCGCCAACTACACTTTGCGGGCACTTCCCATTCCCGCAGGCAAACATGTTGTTGAGTTTCGCTTTGCTCCTCAGAGCATAAAGGTAACTGACACCATTGCTTTTATAGCCATGTTTATCATGCTGCTGACTGCAGGTCTGATGGTATGGAGACGATTTAGATAAGAAACAAAGAACATATATAAAACAACAAGCCCCGCTATCAGTGATTATGCGGGGCTTGATTTATATATAAGTATATGACTATTGCTCTTCTTCGATGCCTGCCAATTCAGGGTCGATCATAATACGACCGCAATATTCGCAAACTATAATTTTCTTTCCAAGCTTAATGTCCAGCTGCTTTTGTGGTGGAATTTTATTGAAACAGCCGCCACATGCACCACGCTGAATAGGAACAATACCCAAACCGTTGCGTGCATTCTTACGGATACGTTTGAAAGCCATCAGCAATCTTGGCTCTATGGTTGTCTCTGTCTTTTTGGCCTTGGTGCGAATTTTCTCTTCCTGGCTTTTGGTTTCAGAAACGATATCATCAAGTTCCTTCTTCTTGGCATTCAGGTCGAATGTTTTTTCCTTAAGCTCTTCATTTGCTTCAGCAATTTTTTCTTTTATTGTCTTCTCAATCTGAGCATTATCTTTGATATGCTTTTCGGCAAGCTCTACTTCGAGAGTTTCAAACTCTATTTCCTTCGACAAGTGGTCGTACTCCTTACTGTTTCTTACATTGTCAATCTGTGTTGTATATTTCTCAATACGGGTTTTGCTGGCTTCAATTTTACGTTTTTCTTCTTTAGATTTCTCTCCAAGCTCTTTGATCTCCAGCTCAAACTTATTGATACGGGTGCCAAGACCTGCTATTTCGTCGTCAAGGTCGGAAACCTCAAGTGGAAGTTCGCCTCTCAATGTTCTGATTTTGTCAATTTCTGACAGATAGCTTTGCAGGGTGAAGAGTGCCTGCAGCTTTTCTTCAACTGCAATGTCTTCAATAGAAGTTTTTTTCTTTGCCATATTCTAATAATTTTAAGTGTTTAAATAAAAAAATGCAGCAACCAAACAGTATATTTCTGTTTCGCTACTACATGATTTGCAATTGACGGGAATAAAGTCGGACCGTGCTGTCTTACAAATATTTTACGGGGTTCGAGTCGAACGCCGATTTATGTAGCGCAAAGTTACTATATTTTTTTGAAATCACATCATAAAAGATGTCTTTTGTACATATTTCCGACTCGTAATGTCCTACTACTGCGAGCAATATGTTGTCTTCCACATCGTAGAAATCGTTATATTTTGCCTCGCCTGTAATAAAGGCATCTGCTCCGTAGGCTATTGCATTGGGTATGAGGAATGCTCCCGAACCGCCACACAGAGCCACTTCGCGTATTTCTTTGTTCTGTAGCTTGGTGTGCTGAATGACAGGAAGTTGGAAGACATCCTTAAGATGATACAGGAACTCCTGCTCAGGCATTGGTTCGGGCAAAGTACCTACAATACCGCTGCCTGCCTGCTCCCATTGATTTGCCAGAGGATAAAAATCGTAAGCAGGCTCTTCGTAGGGATGAACAGCAAGCAATGCTCTTAGCACTTCATCCTGTTTATAGATGGGTAGGATTGTTTCAATGCGCACTTCTTCTTCATAGTGCACTTCGCCAATCTCGCCAACAAAAGGGTTACTCCCCTCGCCTGCCCTAAACGAGCCCTCGCCTTGCAAATTGAAGCTGCATGAATCGTAGTTACCTATTGTTCCCGCACCTGCTTTGAAGATAGCTGCACGTACCACATCTTCATGTGAGTCCGGTACGAAGGTTACCAATTTGAGAAGAGACTCAGTTTTGGGACTTAGAATTCTGATATCTTTCAAACCGAGCATATCTGCCAAACGATAGTTGACACCTCCTGCCGCATTGTCGAGATTGGTGTGAGCTGCATATATCACAATGTCGTGCTTGATGGCTTTTATCAGGCAACGCTCAATATATGTTCTGCCTGTGATTTTCTTTAGTGCCCTAAACACAAGCGGATGATGAGCAATAATCAGATTGCAGCCAAGTGATATGGCTTCGTCAATAACGTTTTCGGTTACATCTATGCAAAGCAGCGCGGCTTTAGCCTCCTGGTTTACATCTCCGACCTGCACACCGCTGTTGTCATAGCTTTCCTGCAACGGAATCGGTGCCAGTTGTTCTATTGTTTGTAGAATTTCTTTTATACGCATATTTATTAGGGTTAATGTTTTAATAACAACAATGGTCTGCAAGTTATAAATTTCATCAGATACACACAAAAAGAAAACTAATTTAGTTTCAAAAATAAGCAGCATTACATCTCAAATTAGCTGATGTGATAAACAAAAATCTATTACAACTTGTTACTAATTTCAAAACGTTGAAGGTTATGCCATTAAAACAGCATTGGTTTCAACATTTTAAAACATCAACAGCATACACAGTGATAAAATGATTAGTCCTTTCAAAACTCTTAAGAAAAACAGTGTGAAAGACAGCTCATCTTTACCCTTGCTGAAGATTGCACTTCTGGGTGACAGCGCCACGCAACTATTGGCAACTGCCATTAAAGGTGCAGCTTTTGAAAGGGGATATGGGATTGACCTCTTTGAGGCTGACTACAACCAGGTGGAGCGTCAGATACTCGACAAGACATCGGAGCTGTACGAATTTGAGGCTGACTATATTATTGTTTTTCAATCAACACACAAGCTTTTGTCGTCTTACAACAAACTAAACGAGGAGGAGCAGGTGACATTGGCTGACAGGAGGATAGATTTTGTCAGGGCAATATGCAATAACGTTGGCTCACGTATTATATATCTCAATTACCCCGAAGTGGACGACAGTGTGTTTGGGAGTTATGCCAACAAAACGCAGAATTCATTTTCGTATCAGGTCAGGAAGTTGAACTATGAGTTGATGAACCTGGCGCACGAAGAGAGCAATCTTTTTATGTGTGACATTGCCTCTTTGCAAAACAAGTACGGAAGAGATATGATGTTTAATCCATCTGTATATGTTACAACAGAGATGGTGCTCTCCATTGATATACTGCCCCACGTGGCTTATCGCATTATGGATATCATAATGGCGGTTCAGGGTAAGTTTAAGAAGTGTTTGATTCTTGATTTGGACAACACCACTTGGGGAGGAATCATTGGTGATGATGGTTTGGAGAACATCCAGATTGGTCATGAACTGGGAATTGGGAAGGCATTCACTGAGCTTCAGGAATGGGCGCTCAAGTTGAAGAAGAGAGGAATAATTCTTGCCGTCTGCTCTAAAAACAATGAAAAGATCGCCAGGGAGCCTTTTGAGAAGCATCCCGGAATGGTGTTGCGAATGGATGACATAGCTGTGTTTATTGCCAACTGGGAGAACAAGGCAGACAACATTCGCAGGATTCAATCAGTATTAAATATCGGATTTGACTCAATGGTGTTTCTGGACGACAATCCGTTTGAGAGAAATATTGTTAGAGAAAATCTGCCTGACGTTACCGTGCCGGAACTTCCTGAAGATCCTGCAGAGTATCTGGAATATCTATATAGTCTGAACCTGTTTGAGACGGCAACTTACGCAAAAAGTGATGCCGACAGAACCAGGCAATATCAGATAGAGTCAAAACGCGCTGCAGAGCAAACAAGCTTTACAAATGAGGCTGACTTTTTGAAAAGTTTGGATATGCTTTCGGATGTGAAACCATTTGGGCAGTTTAACACGCCTCGTGTATCGCAGTTGTCGCAACGAAGCAATCAGTTTAATCTGCGCACCGTGAGATATACGGAGTCTGATATCAGGCAACTGTCTGAGAGCGACCGATATCATAACTTTAGCTTTACACTCACTGACAAGTTTGGGGACAACGGACTGATTTGTGTGATTATTCTTGAGAAAAAAGATAAAGAGACATTATTTATAGACACCTGGTTTATGAGTTGCAGGGTGCTGAAGAGAGGTATGGAAAACTTCTCACTCAATACTATTGTAGAATATGCACGGAAGCATGGTTACAAAAAGATTATAGGAGAATACATCCCAACCGAGAAGAACATAATGGTGAAGGATCACTATACTGAGCTTGGGTTTATTGTGGTTGAAAGTGAAGGTCGTCATTTGTTTGAATTGGATATTGATGGGTATAAAAACAGAGAAACTTATATAAAACAACTAACTGAATAATATAATATGGGTAGAGAAAAGATATTTAGTCAGGTTGAGGATATCTTTAGAGATATACTTGATGAAGAATCACTGGAACTGACGGAGGAGAGCACGGCCAATGATGTGGATGGATGGGATTCACTGACGCACATTCAGCTTATCGTTGCCATCGAGAAGCATTTTAAGATAAAATTCACATCCAGAGAAATTCTCTCATGGAAGAATGTTGGGGAACTGATAGATAGTGCTCACAGTAAAATGACCTAATAACACAATAGCAATATGGCAATAAACTCATTTGGCTTTTTGCTGTTTTTCTCTATTGTCTTTTTCGTTTACTACTTTCCCCTGAAAGATAGGACAAAGGCGCAGAACTGGCTGTTGTTAATAGCGAGTTATGTGTTCTATGGAATTGCCAACTGGAAAATGATTCCCATACTATTGATTGCCACAACTCTGTTTTACTTTTTGGGAATTAAGATATCCGGCAGCAACGACAAGAAAGCAGGTCGATTAACAACTCTGGCAGTGGTGGCAGGCGTTGGATTACTATTCTACTTCAAATATCTGGATTTCTTTATTGCTTCATTCTCTGACCTGTTCAATGCTATCGGACTCAGAACAAACTGGAGTACATTTAATATTATATTCCCATTGGGAATTAGTTTTTTCACTTTCAGATTGATCAGCTATGCTGTGGAGGTGTACAGAAACAAAATAGAACCGGAAAGGGACTTCGTGGCATTTGCCACATATATTTCTTTCTTCCCTACAATCATGTCGGGGCCTATAGACCGACCGAATGACTTTCTGCCTCAATTGCATAAGAAGCGAACGTTTGACTACGATATGGCAATGGATGGAAGTCGTCAGGTGCTGTGGGGAATTTTCAAGAAAATGGTAATCGCAGACAATAGTGCGGTATTTGTTGACAACGCATGGATGGGTTTGCCAAACCAAAACAGCCCTACATTGATTATAGCTGCACTTTTGTTTACCATGCAGATGTATGCTGATTTCTCCGGATATTCTGACATGGCGATAGGCGTGGGGAAGATTCTGGGTTTCAGAATAACTATAAACTTCAGGTATCCGTTTTTTGCAACCAATATTGCAGAGTACTGGAGAAGATGGCACATATCGCTAACGTCATGGATAACAGATTATGTGTTTATGCCTCTCAATATCAGGTTTAGAGATTATAGGCACTGGGGGCTCATATGGGCTATTATTATCAATATGATTATAATAGGTGTGTGGCATGGCGCAAACTGGACATTTGCAGTGTTTGGGCTTTATCATGGTTTGCTGTTTATCCCGCTTATTTTGTCCGGGGCATTTATGAATAGAAAGAAACTGAAGATTGGCAAATTTGGGCTTCCATCAACTATGGATTTACTAAAAATGGGTGGAACATTTCTGTTGGTTACTGTGGGGCTGATAATTTTTAGAGCAGAATCAATCGGGCTTGCCTTTGAATATTTGATTAGAATTTTCAACATATCTAATCTTTTCGGATTAACTACAGACGGGCTGCGTGCAGTTATTCCCGTATTGATTTCCATGATTGTCATGGTGATGGTAGAATGGGTACAAAGAGATAAGGAATATCCTTTGCAGTTTGATACAATTATTACAAATAAATTTGCAAGAGTGGCTCTGTTATGGGGGATTATCATCATAACTGTGCTGCTAAGTGGCGAGGAACAGACATTTATTTATATGCAATTTTAAAAGTCAGGCTATGAAAAAGTTTATCTTTGAAATTATATTTTATTTCCTCTTGCCTCTGACGGTAATTGCAGTGGTTGCAGAATATTCGCTAAGGTCTGTTCCCAACGATTATGCATATAAGAACGACTGGCTGGAGGAAAATGCACAAGCGGTAAACATATTATGCTTGGGTCCATCTACAGTATTTTATGATATCAATCCTGTTTATTTAGACAAAGTAGGTTTTAATGCTGCTCATGTGTCACAATCGATAAAGTATGACCATTTTATTTTCAATAAGTTTTATGAGCAAATGGATTCACTGCAATATGTGATAATTGGGATTGATCCATGGACTCCTCATGGCACAATGGAAGACAATGATGAATGGTGGCGAGTCAAATACTATTCAATTCATTACGGATGCGATTATCACAAAGGAGAAAGAAGGTACAATTATGAACTTCATATTCACAATCTCAGAGTCTTCAAGGAAGCATTCAGAGGATTCCTCACATTGATAGGATTGAAAAACGAATCGCACATCACTGTCAACAGCCTTGGTTATGGCACGAATTACACCCTAAAAGAAAGAGCGCCCAACTGGAATGATGGTAAGCCGGAAGCATTGAGCCACAATGAGCTTATCAAAGAGTCGCTTAAGCTTAATGAGATTGTCAACAACAGAGCGTATATAACTGATATAATCAATAAATGCCGAGAGATAAATGTAGAACTAATTCTTATATGCCCCCCACTACACAATTCCTATTTCGACAATCTTGACAAAGAATATGTGAAGGACAGAATTGATTTTTGCAACTCATTTGTCAGACAATATGAAAATGTCTCATTTTATGATTTTTCCAACGACAAACGTTTTTCAGATGATGATTTCTACGACTTTAATCATCTGAATGAAATTGGTGCAAAAAAATTTACAATGATTATAGATAGTATAACAAATCGAACTTAGACAATCGTAAAAAAACACACAAAGAGAAATATTTATTATTGCTCGAATCCGCATCAACAAAAAGCCACACGCAAAACTGAATTATTTTATGTAAGAATTTGTAAGATAATTTATTGGTAAAAATTATTATATCTTTTATTTTTAACTTACCTTTAAGTTCTAAACCTGATAAAGTCACAAATAATGGAAGTCCCTAAAATTGAAATAAATATTTATTCAGATAAATTTATGGTTGGAAGTCTATTTACTGACTTAAACATAATTCCTTATCCATGTGCTATTTATATAGAGAAGTCTAAAAAAATATACTTAAATATATATACAGCTGAACTACTTGGGCTTAAACAAAACGAAAGGTTTGACATTGAAAAGTTTTTAGTGCTTAATCCATCTTTACAATCTATTCTACACAAGGATGAATTCTCTAATATAAATGCTTTCCGAAAGGTCAAACTCAAGTTATTTAATGACAAATATGAAAATATAAGTATCAGGGTACAGTCCGTAGATAACAAAAAAGGAGACAAAACATATTTCATTTTTATTTCTAAAACTGACTCCAGTTCAGATGTAAATTCAATGTTTTCTCTCTACTTAATGAAGAACGAAATAGCTCAACTTAAGCCTTTCCTAAACACCACAGGTATCTCAAAGCTAAATAAGATAAACGAAACCTTTTTTGGCAACAAAAATAAGACTTTGATTCTAGAGGACATGGTATCTTATGAAGATGAATTGCAAGCAATTCAGAAGGAGTTCTCCACTCTGTCAAGCCGTGAAGTCCTGATATGCGTCCTGCTATACAACAATCTTTCCATAGATGATATTGCCAAACTTCTAAACAGAACATTAAACTCTGTGTCTGTTACAATTCACAGAATAAACAGAAAACTGAACTTGGCTAACAGAAATGAATTAATTCAAAAGATAAGAGAGGTTATCGTTGAAGACTAAATAATTACCCTAAGAAGAACACATACATCTCCTCGCACAGCAAAAACGAGCAAACTGTCCTTTTTGCATTACTTTATTAAACTTTTTTCTATAATTATCGTTTAATAGGTAACAAACAGTTATTATTATGTATGCGCGCGAACAAGACATCAACTCTGAGTACGATACAGAGCTCAAGCAAAGGCTGATTCTAACTATCGATTCAATCCCTTATGCTACGGCAATCTATATAGCTGATGCAAAAGTTCTTCATTTGAACAAGTTTGCGGCAGAAACAATGGGTATGGACAAAAACAAGGATTTTGATGTAGAGAACTGGATTAAACTCAATCCTCACATGAGTTCAATTGCAGAAAAAATGAACAATACTACTTTGTTAGACCAAAAGACTCTTATTACATTTGAGAATGGGAAAAAAGAAGTTGTCACTTTCAACATTACCAAACTTAAGAACAGAGGTTCAGGGGATATTTTTATTGTCTATTTCAGTAAAGCATCAGCAAAATATGCAGCAAGCGTTGCCTCATCACTATATATCTTAAAAGATGAGATTAAGAAACTAAATCCGTATTTAAATAAAACAGGTAAATCGATACTAGATAAGATAATAGTTAAATATTTTAGCGACGAAAAAAGCTCGGTTGGGGTTAACGACTTAATGTATTGTGAAAGAGAAATATTGTTATTGCAGGAAACATTTCCACAATTGTCACTTCAGGAAATTATTCTTTGCAGTTTATTATTAAATAATATGGACAACAACGACATAGCTTTTCTAACAAAAAAATCTCTCAATTCCATTTTCGTTACAATCCACAGAATTAACAAGAAGCTTAAAGTAAAAGACAGACATGAACTAATCGAACTTTTGCAGTCTGCAATATATAATAAGGATGATAATATCAACAGAATACTACCCTCAGTAGAAGACTTTGATGTATAGCTTAAGAATATGCGTGTTTATCATATACTATTTAGTAAAAGAAAAGGGTTGAACAATAATGCTCAACCCTTTGTAATTAGTTCTATTCTGTAGCTTTGCTACCTTTCAGTATATAATTTGTACCATAGGGCACCTCATCATCTTCAAACCTGATTTCCAAATATATTGAATCAGGAGAAAGGATTTTCCCATTAGTAATTTTAATACCAATACCCTGTTCAGACACTTCGCAATAAGACAATTTAGTGTCAAACGTTCTTTTTACTACATTTACACCGGCTTTAACCTGAAAATTCCAGAAGTCATTTGCCACGTCTTTAATTATAACAGTGTCTTTACCCGATGAAGACAGATTCATATCGATTTCAAATGGAGCTGTGATTGGCTCATCATCTATATAAGCAGTTACATTCCATTTCCCGTCCACCTGATGGTCGATTCCATTCACTTCATGATCTGACTTTTCACACGATACAATCAACAAAGTTGCTAATAATGGTGTGATTAAAAAATATTTGATTGATTTCATTTTCTCGATAATTATTTAATTGTTAATTCCTTAGTTTGAGATCTATTTCCAACCTTCACGGTTACAAAGTAAGTCCCTTTTTTAAATCTTGATCTAAGGACTGTATGAAATCCTGTTAATGATTGACTGTGCAGGGTTGCACCGTTCGTATTAGAAACGATCACATTTGAACTGCGATATATTCTGCCCCTGGAGTTAACGCAAATGCGATTAAATCTATCAAGATAAATGGTTACATTAGGCAATTGATTTATCGAAGGATTTGATGGTTTACTGACTTCATTATCCTTGCCGGAATTATCATCAGTATCGGTATCCTTATCAGACCCCTGATTATTGTCTTCGACGTTGGGTACATCGCTGCCACCACCTCCATTAGGGATACTTGTATCGACTTCTGGTTTTTCAATCTCAGTGCCCGGGTTATTATTATTGGAACCGGCGTTATCTCGTGCCATTCCTAGGATTTTAGTGGGTAGGCTCGATTCTGTGACCCCAGAATCATAAGTGTTGGAAGATTTACCACTTATTTTACTATCATCAGGAATCCACATTGTGTCAATATAACCATCTCTATGAGTGAAGTTAATTTTATTGCTCACAATATTTACATTTTTGAATGCTCCTGCATTTTTCTCGTAATAGTTATAAACTATCAGCCCAACACCGGAGACTTTCGGTATTCTCTTACTATAAACCTGATTGTCTTTAAGCATCATATGCTGACCTCCAGTAATACCAATTCCGTACATACCGGGATTAACCAGAACATTTCCCTCTGCAATCTGGTATGTCCCCCCCCAATCACCTAAGTTAATTCCTCCACCTGATAAAGAAGTACCACCTCCTCTAATCCAGTTATTATTTACAACAATTGGGCTACCTTCAGTACCATTAGAGTCATAAAGATTTATGATATCTTCTGGTTCAGCTTGTCCGGGAAGGTTTTCACATACATTGTAACTAATACTATTCCCTGCGCCGTATACAAACATATAATGTGCCATACCACCCATTTCTTTGTTATACAGGACCCCCGTTACATTTAGCACATCATTATGCTCAAATTTAACGCCCGTAGAAGTTGAAGCTCTTACTCCTGTTTGTACATTCTCAAACACACAATCCTCAATGGTAATATTCTTACATTTCCATAAATAAACTCCAATATGTGCAGGAGAAACTATTTTGGAATTTCTTATAATAACATTTTCACAATTATACAAACCAATACCCTCACTGCTATTGCTTGTAATCTCAACACCTTCTATAACAAAGTTCGATTTTCCTGTGTATTTTAACGCATTGGATTTTGTATAAGCACCTGTGTATCTGGCTCCAGGCTTTACTTTTTCGGTACTTTGTCCATAGGACATGTGGAAAACAAAGCTTAACAACAAGACACTCAACAAAATTTTAACTTTTGTCTTTTTCATCTAAATTCCTTTTTGATTTTAAATATTTAAGTATGAATAGTTTTATATGAAGCCTAATGACTGACTCTACTCGTATTTTATAAATAATCAAACTGTTGAATTTTACTGATATAAGCTACAATACCATAAGGCCTATTTTTGAATTCAATTAGCACTGTAGTAATTATTTCAGAAGAAGAAGAAGTTGATTTAATAAAACTGTCATTTGGACTTCAGGTTGCAAAACTATCAACTCAGAATGAAAGATAGAGTAATACTCAATCTAATAATTGTGAATATTTACGCTTGTTATAATAATTTCGGAGGCATTAACCACACACATTCAAAAGAATTAATAAATCGGATTTCAAATATGTCTGTGTCTCTTTATAGATAGGGGATACAAACAATATGGTCAAACCAGTTGTAAGTTTTTGTAAGCAAATTAAGAGCACAAAACGACAATCAGTGCGTTATATTTATACACGTTAACTAAATTAGTTAACAAGCACATAAATAAAAATTGCAGATACGCGAAACAGCAATAAACGTAATGCGCTCAAAATAAGAGATATAATCTCGAGACATACTAAACAACAGGTAATAACTCAAAATGGACAGACATTTTATGTAAATTATTTTCTCAATTATACAAAACACAAAGATATGAAAAAGGCTGTATATTTTTTATTCACAATTGTCCTATTAATCTCTTGCGCCCAAGCAAAAGACATTGCATATTTTAGGGACTTTGACAAAAGTGTCAACACTATTGAAAGAGATTCTTTTGCGTTCAGAATTAAGGCACAAGATATTTTATCAATATCAATAGTTAGTAGTGAACCAGAAGCCTCAAGCAGATATAATCTAGTCACTCCACAAATACTTTCGCCTGAGGAGCCGACTAATTATATTTACTCACAACCCATGTTACAAAACTATTTGGTTGATAATGAGGGATACATAAATCTACCTGCATTAGGGAAGCTATTAGTTATTGGTATGACTAAAAAAGAACTGACCAAACAATTAGAAAAAAAGTTAGCTCCATTTTTCCTTGAAGAAATGCCCATTATTACAGTTCGAATTCTAAATTTCTCAATCAATATATTAGGAGAAGTACGCAACCCGGGAAGATTTCATACGACTAATGAACGATTAACTATTTTTGAAGGACTGGCAATGGCAGGAGATATAAGTATATATGGGAAAAGGAACAATGTTAAAGTTTTAAGAGAAAATGAAACCGGTGACAGGAATATCTATATGGTAAATTTAAATGACAAAAGCATATTCAATTCACCCGTTTACTATCTAGAGCAAAATGATGTAATTTACGTTGAGCCCAACAAATCAAGAACAAATTCTTCAATGTATGGAGAAGCTGAAAACTATAGAATTAGCACATTGTCAGTAGTTATTTCTCTGGCAACAATGGCAACTACAATTTTTGGGTTAACACGTAAATAAAGATACGATAATTTGAAACAACATTATTAAAGTGTAAAATGAACAGATATTCAGATGTTGAAATAGATTTTAGTTTACTGAAAGAAAAGCCTATAAACATTAGGGCCATTCTCATGAAATATTTAAATCATTGGAGATGGTTTGTAATTTCATTGGCAATTTCGCTTACACTTGCCATCATATACCTTTTGTATGCTGTTCCTACCTATAAAGTAGAAACCGCAATACTTTTCAAAGATGATATGAGAGGTGGTGTATCAGAGTTGAACGTATTAAAAGAGATGGGGTTAATTACTCAAAAGAGTAATGTAGATAATGAAGTGGAGGTATTAAAGAAGTCTTTAATAATAGAGCAGGTTGTCAGAGACATGGATCTGCATATTGAATATTCAGAAGACAAGACCTTTGGTTTTATAAAAAACACCAAACTAGACAATATCATTCCTAAGTTTTTAAAGAGTAAGGAGGTAGTACTATTTGGTGACGAAAATCCTTTTTTCATAACCATTTCAGATAATATTGTAAGTGATATTGTAAGACCTATTTCTTTTGAAGTATTAATTAGCGACGACAATCACTACACATTTAACGGCAAGCACAATGGAGTTAAATTTAATGTTAAAGCTAATGCTTCAGACAGCATTGTAAATTTACCATTTGGTGAAATTCATTTAATCAAAAACACAAACTTTGCATCGGGGTCTAATATAGATAAAATTAATATTTCAATCAACAACCCTTTGAAAGTTGCTTTTAGCTATCAAAAGTCTATGAAAATTGAATTGACTTCCAAAACTTCATCTGTTGCAAATATCACATTGATAACTATGAAGGGGAGTTTAGGCAGAGCTTTTTTAAAGAACTACATCGAAGCATATAATCAAAAAGGAATAAATGATCAAATCGAGCTTGCTGATAAAACATCTAAAGTCATTGAGGAACATCTGGCACAGCTCAGCGGTGAACTTAGTAGTGTTGAAACTGAAGCACAAGACTACAAACAGTCCAAGGGCATAACCAACATTGTTTCACAGGCAGATATTTATAGTTCTCAATCGGTAAATGTTCGTCAACGACAAATTGACACTGAATCCCAACTATCGATTGTCACCAGTATTTACAATCAGGTTGAATCTATCTCGGATTTCACGCAACTCATACCCGCAAGCTCAGGAATAACAAGCCCAAGTTTAATTGCGCAAATAGAGTCATACAACAAACTTGTTCTTGAACATAGCAGATTGTCCAGAATAGCATCAAGCAGCAATCAATCAATGATTGATTTAAACCGAAGACTCGAATCAACCCTCTTCTCGCTTAAATCAGGATTAAGAAATGAGAAAAACAATTTAGAGATTCAGCTTAGAGATATAACCTCAATGCTCTCTCAAAATTATGCTAGAATGAGAGCAATACCGCAACAAGAACGTGAATATTCCGACATCTTGAGGCAACAAAATGTAAAGGAAACACTATTCGTATATCTACTTCAAAAGAAAGAAGAGAAATACATGAATATGGCATCTGTGACGCCTAACTCTCAGCTTATTGACAATATATATGTAAAAGGCAGAGCAACTCCAAACCTAATACTTGTCGGATTAATATTTATAGCTCTTGGGATTGCAGTGCCATTTGCAACCATAGTTTTTAAAGATATTCTTAGATATCAAATATACACCAAGGAGGAGTTAGAAGAAATCTCCTCGTTGCCCGTTCTGGGATTACTTCCAAAAATTAATAATGCAGAATCATTCGTAATTCTTGAAAATAGTAAAGACACATTTTCTGAAATGATGCGCCTGATTCGTGCAAACTTATTATTTGTTTGTGGTAAAAAAGACAAAGTAATCAATGTACTATCCAGTTTAAGTGGTGAGGGGAAGACTTTTGTTTCAATTAATTTGGCACAAAGCATAGCTTTATTGGGTAATAAAGTATTAATAATTGGTTTGGACATAAGAAAGCCAAAGCTCTCTAAAGCCCTCGGGATAAATAACAAAAATGGAATAACTCTATACTTGTCAGGACAAATCAGCAAAGAAGAGCTTATAATACCATCAGAAGTAAATCCAAACCTGTTTATAATACCAAGTGGTCCAATACCACCAAATCCGAATGAACTCTTAGCCAAAGACGAACTTGACAACCTTATAAAAGAATTGAGAGGACAATTTGACTATATAATCATTGATACTCCTCCAATAGGAATAGTATCTGATAGTTTTTTACTTAATAGAGTTACTGATGTAAACTTATTAGTTGTTAGATCAGGCCACACGCCAAA
>CAYFUQ010000049.1:13634-18025 GCA_964346415.1 uncultured Proteiniphilum sp. | reverse complement strand
GGGTGTTTTTAATTACGTGGTTTTTTCGTGTGGTTTTTTCGTGTGGTTTTTTCAGTTACAATTTCTTCAAACCTTTTGTTTGAATTTTATCTGTTACGGGGAAGATGCTTATAGCGTAGCCACCCGCAAGTGCTGTTTTCTGTTTCAATTTTGATTTGCTGTTTACAACAAACTTTTTAATTGTATATGATTGTGGATTTGTTTTATAGTCGGCGTCCTTACTGTCAGCGTAGATTGTTGCAATGTACTGCTTGCCCTCATCGAGGAAATCAAACGACACCTTAGATTCGAATGGATGGTTGCCGGTGGTGTTGCCCACAAACCAGTTGTCAGTGCCTTTGGCTTTTCTTGCAACGGTTACATACTCACCCGGTTCTGCTTCCAGATAGATGCTCTCATCCCAATCAAGTGCTACATCTTTTATAAACTGGAATGCATCGAGAAAGCGATCATAGTTTTCGGGCAAATCAGCTGCCATTTGCAACGGACTGCTCATAGTTACATAAAGCGCCAATTGGTTGGCAAGAGTTGAATTGCAATGAGAATGATTGTCGGGATTTATTTTTGAAATATCCATTTCAAAAACACCGGGAGTGTAATCCATTGGACCACCAAGCAGACGAGTAAAGGGCAATATAGTTACGTGATTGGGGTTGTTGCCTCCAAAAGCTTCGTATTCTGTTCCTCTTGCCGACTCATTACCAATAAGGTTGGGCCAGGTGCGACATATACCGGTTGGGCGAACAGCCTCGTGTGCATTGACCATGATTTTGTAATCAGCAGCCTTTTCAATTGCATACTGATAGTGATTATTGGTCCACTGACTGTAGTGATTCTCGCCATTGGGAAGGATATGTCCCACATAGCCACTCTTAACTGCAGGGTATTCATATTTGTTCATCAACGCATAAGCTGCATCCATATGTCGCTCATAGTTGCGTATTGACGAAGAAGTCTCGTGGTGCATAATCATCTTAACACCTTTGCCTTTGGCATAACTATATACCTCATCGATATCGAAATCAGGATAAGGAGTTTGAAAGTCAAACACATAATCTTTAGAGTTTCCAAACCAATCTTCCCATCCGATGTTCCAGCCTTCAACCAATACACCGTCGAAACCATGCTTGGCGGCGTAATCGATATATTTCTTTACATTCTCGGTTGTAGCTCCGTGCTGACCGTGTGGTTTAACAGTTGAATAGTCTGTAATACCAAGCTCTACGCTGGGCAAATCATTAGTATATGACCACTGGCTCTTTCCGGTAATCATTTCCCACCAAACACCAATATATTTCATTGGCTTAATCCATGATGTATCTTCAATTTTTGAAGGCTCATTTAGGTTCAATGTGATATCGGATGCAAGGATATCGCGTGCATCATCGCTCACGATGATAGTTCTCCATGGGATGTTGCAAGGAGCCTGAAGGTTTCCTTTTGTACCATCGGTATTTGGAGTCACCCATGATTGAAACACAAAGTTTTTGTCATCCAGGTCCAAGTGCATCGCTCCATAATTGATTAATGCTGCCTCATGAAGGTTGATATAAATACCTCCATCTGTTTTTAGCTGTAACGAAGTTTGTACGCCTGTGTCAGAAAAGCCGGTTTGTGATATATTGTCTTCTCTGCCTGCCTCATTAATACCTCTAATTTCAGATAGTCTGGAAGTGTTGTAGTCATACTCTTGTGTGTCATAGTCGCCCGAAAGCCAAAAAGCAATATGGTCGCCGGTCATAGCAAACTGGGTCAACTCTTCTTTTACTTTAAAATACACCAGGTTCTTTTGTCTGGGGAATTCATATCTAAAACCAAGTCCATCGTCAAACAAACGGAAACGCAATACCATATTGCGGTCTGTTGCTTTTTGATTGAGCGTTACTGCCATCTCATTGTAATGGTTTTGAATCTCTTTAGTTTCACCCCATACGGGTTCCCAAGTCTCATTAAATGTACTTGTTTGTACATCAGCAACCGCAAAACCATCATATAGTGATGTTTGAGGATCTTTTTCTTTATTGATTTCTGTTCCAAACTCTGCCTGTTCTGTTCCAACCAATTCAAGTCCCAGTTGGCTAGGCTTAACTACTGTTTGCCCTTTATACTTTAGCGAATAGATGGGAGTCCCCGCTTCATTTAACGAGAAGTTCATCTCCAGCTCACCATTGGGCGATTTTAAATCTTGTGCGAAAAGTGAGCCGCTAAAAAATGCAATGCTTAATAGTAAAAGTATTTTCCTCATAATATTGAATTAATTTCTCTTTATAGTTGCATACCAACATTAGACATTTCAAATTTTAAATGTCATTGCAAAATTAAGAGAGTGCGCAAGGTATTAAAAGGAATAAAACAATAAATGAACTTGTTAAAACAGATAACAAGCTCATTATCATATCAAGTAGCTAAGAAAGGAGAAACATAAATCAATATCCTTTCGTTATGAAAAAAAAGGAATATATCTATATTTTAAGGATTAGAGAGAGCAGACTCAAGCGTTTTTAGTTTTTTTGTATCCGACATACGCGATACTCAAACTCTTCTTTTGGAATAATTGTTTTTGATTTAATTTTCGCACGGTAAGAATAAACAGTTTTGACAGACAAGTTCAAAAACTTAGCTATTTTATCATAATCCGTTATGCCTAAACGCATCAGCGCAAAGATACGGAGTTCCGGATTTAAGCCGCTCTCATTATCCACGTTCATCTGATCTTCGGGATTGAACAACTTATTAAAATCATCGATAAAATTGGGGAAGAGCAACAGGAAGGTTTTGTCAAATGCAGAATACATATTCTCACGTTCGCTCTTGAGATTAAACTCTTTGTAAAGTCTGCCCAAATCATCATATTGACGTGTTTTCACTTTGCGATCAATTGTTCTCAGCAAACTCTCGAAGCGCTCAATATAGTCTGACCTGCCATAGAGCGACTGTATGACATACATATCTTTGATTTCGTTCGACTCTTCGAGCATTTCTTTCGAACGTTGTAATTCTTTATTAATCTCTTCAAGTTTAGAGTTTATCTGTCGTATCTCATCATACTGCTGCTGAATCGACTGCTTCGCAGTTTTCAATTTTCTAATTTGACGCAAGATGATAATCAGTAACAACAATGTAACAAGCGCCAACAGTGATGTAACAATCAACAAGGTAGTGAGCTTATCCCTTTGACCTTTAACTATCGCATGCCGTTCCTGCTCAATAATTGGGAGCAAAGCACTTATCTCTATCTTACGACTTCGGCTGTCGTAGAACATAGCGTCTTCCATTGCAGCCTGCATACATTTGCTGGCAAAATCTATATTCCCCAATTCATACAACCACTCACCCAGATTGTGTTTTGAGATGGTTTCGCGTATCGATGCCCGTATGTCATAAATAGCAGAAAGTGCAGCAAAATAAACTGCCTGGTTTATATCATCAATTTTGCGATAACTTATAGACAAGTTGGAATATACAATGGCGTGATTGTGGGCGGATAGTTGATATTTATCTAAAATCTCTCTGTATTTTTCTATTTCTGTGTTGACATCTGTACAGTAAAGTATATTGTAATAATCATACTCAAATGTATTGGGTTGCAGATACGCCATTAATGAATCTAAATGATTCAACACATTCTCTTCATACACTTCCTGAAACTGATCGCTTCTACTGTACATCAACAAATCCCGATAGAACCTTAAGCTGTTTTGATAATAATCTTTTTTCAGATTATCGGGGATGTGTTGCAATTCCAGTTTATTGATCATCTCAAACGCCTCTTTATATAATCCGGCAAAGACAAGTGATTTGAATACATTTAAATTTGATTCAGCAATTAAATCATCATTATTCATCTCCATGGCAATACTAAGGGTTTTTTGAGCATACACCCAAGCCGAATCATATTGATAAACAATATATTCGTTGAACAGCCGGTTGTTTAATGCAAACTTGGCACCCGGTTCGCTTGTCTGATAAAGCTGTTGCTTCATTCTTTCCATTGCATTTTCCTTCTCCTGATAGTAGCTGTGACGATTGCTAAGTTCTTCATTAAATACCTTCAGGATAGAATCTGTGGGTACAGATGCATGCACGACATCAGCGAATATCGAAAAGAACAAAACGTATATTAGGAGATATGGAAAAATGCTTTTATTCATATAGACGTCAACTCTATTTTGTATTAGTACAAAAATAGGCATTTTGTTTTTATCAACGGACTCTTTGAAGAAAATATAACGATTATATATCATGGTAATTATGGGTCAATAATTTTTGCCCGACATGAAATTCCACGGCAATTATGGATGCATAAATTGAAAACAACAAGCATACCACGACAATTATGCGCCCATAAATAGGAAAGGATAAGCGTATCGCAGCTATTATGCGCCCATAAA
>CAYFUQ010000049.1:0-13534 GCA_964346415.1 uncultured Proteiniphilum sp. | reverse complement strand
ATGCGCCCATAAATAGGAAAGGATAAGCGTATCGCAGCTATTATGCGCCCATAAATTGAAAACGACGAGCGTACCACAGCAATTATGAGTCCATAAATTGAAAACGACGAGCGTACCACAACAATTATGACTCCATAAATTGAAAACGACGAGCGTCGGCTGATGCTTCTACTCGCATAATTGGAGTGGAATTCAATGTCGGGCATAATTATGAATGCATAATTTGAGTGGTATGCTTTAAAGCACTATTTATGGGGTAATAAACATCACTATCGCTTCGTCTTTCTACATATATACGCGCATAATGTGCTATAGACAGCTGTCTTTCTTATTTTATAGGCCCATAAATCTCGCGGTACGAGCGTCGGAAGCACTTTATGCACCAATAATTGCAGTGGAATCTTATGTCGGGCAAATATTATGGACCCATAATTCGACTGGAATTTCATGTCGGGTTAAAATTATGGGCCCAAAATTGAGCCTCTACAACCATGCCCCTGCAATTGTGCAAACCTTTGCGGCCCTGTCAACAGCCGCCGCGTGAGCACTCTTCAGCTCTTCGCCTTTTAGAATGGCGGCAACAAATGCGCCTGTAAACGAATCGCCCGCGCCCACTGTGTCCACCACCTCAACTTTGGGAGTTTTGATATGCGATTTCTGATCGCTGCTATAGATATTACTGTAGTCGGCGCCCGAAGTCAGTATAAAATACTTTAGTCCGAAGTGTGACATCATCCACGCTACTGCTTCATCGTCGCTCATCTCCGATTTTGAGTAAAGCTCCTTTATAAACAAAAACTCATCATCGTTTACCTTGAGCACGTTGCACAGCCTGATTGATTCATCGATAAGAGCTTCTGAAAAGAAGTGATTGCGTAAGTTCAAGTCCAGTATTTTGTATGCGCTGTCGGGCGTAAGGGATATAAATTTGCGTATTGACTCTCTCGACACATCAGAACGCTGAGCCAAAGTACCAAAACAAACAGCGTCAGTTTTCTGCGCAAGCGATTTCATTTCGTCATTAAACGGGATGAAATCCCACGCCACATTCTCAGTTATTACATATTCGGGGTTACCATCTTTGAGCGTTACCTGCACAGTACCTGTTGGTTGTTCAACAGTTTCGATTAAGTGTTTTATACCAATTTTGTCAACCAGGTCAAATATTTCCCTTCCCGGTTCATCATTGCCAATGGCACTGATGGCATAGCCGTCGGCACCCGATATGGTGGCATGATACACAAAATTGACGGGCGCTCCTCCTGCCTTTCTATCCGTAGGGAAAACATCCCATAATACTTCACCTATACCCACTACAACATGTTTACTTTTATTGCTTTCCATTTTGATTTGTTTTAAATTTATATTACAAATATACCTAACCTATTGCATTAAAACAGATGATAACGTTAAATAAAATCTCAAAAGGTACATTCAAATACTTAAATGCTTTACAAACTGCTCAATATCCTCATCAGTTGTATCCCACGAGCACACCAGCCGATACTCATCCGCAGCTTCATCCCAGGCATAGAAGAAATAATCTTCTCTGAGTTTGTCAACCCTGTCTTTATCCATTTTAAAGAAAATCGAATTCGACTGAACCTGTTGTGTCAACTCCACACCGGCCTTTTGCATAGCATCTGCCAAATGTTGCGCTTTTAGGTTCGACCACCGTGCATTGTCAAGCCAAATTCCCTCTGATAAATAAGGAATAAACTGAGCTGACATATAGCGCATCTTTGAGTAAAGCTGAGACGACTGCTTGCGGATATATTTCATATTCTCGGCAAGCTCACGGCGCAAAGGCACAACCGCTTCGCCCATCATCAACCCATTCTTGGTGCCGCCAAAAGTGAATATATCAACTCCCGTATCAACTATCATTTCCTTGAGCGACACATTATGGTAAGCGCACGCATTAGCAATTCGCGTACCGTCAACAAAGAGATACATATCATACTCGTGTGCCAAATCGGCCAGCGCCTTCAGCTCCTGCGGCGAATAGGCAGTCCCCAACTCAGTAGTTTGAGAAACGGCAATCACCTTGGGTTGCGAATGGTGCTCAAAATCAAATCCCGTCAACTGAGACATCGCCAGCTGAGGCGTCAACTTACCATCGGGTGTGCCAATCTCTTTTAGCGACGCGCCACTGAATAGCGTAGGTGCACCACACTCGTCCACCGCAATGTGGGCAGTAGATGCACAAACGATAGAATTAAACGGCCGCACACAAGCCTGTAGGGCTACAATATTGGCCCCCGTACCGTTGAACACAAAAAAGGGCTCCACATCATCCAGTTCAATCAATTGTCTGAGGGCACCCTTCGCTCCCTCAGTCCACCTGTCATCTCCATATGCAAGCGCATGATCCCGATTGGCATCTATAATCGTTTGCAGTATTCGGGGGTGCACCCCCGAATTGTTGTCGCTTCCGAAACTTCGCATTATATTATATTTTTTGCTTAATGTCTTTTGATTGTGATTAATTGAATTTCATTAAATAGTATTTAAATAGCGTTCAATCACTATTTAAACATATAACGAAGGTATTGGTTAGTATCATAGTTTTTACCATCTGCGGCAGTTGTCCGGAAATTCCGGACAACTGAAACAGAGTCCAACTCACCCTCTTTAAACACATTACCAATGTGCTCACTAATAGTGCGTTTATCCTTTCCAAATAGTTGTCCCATCTGTGCCTGCGTCAGCCACACAGTTTCTTCTTCAAGCCTCACATCTATTTTGATGTCGCCCGACTGATTTTGATATATAAGTATTTCGCTATTCATATTTCTATGGTATTATTTTTTCACCTCACCCTCCACTCCTTCCTGCAATCAAAGCAGACATGAGTTTTCTTATATATTGGAAATATAAACCCAACAACCAGATAAGGGATTAGCGTTAGCCAGTTGGCTTTTTTCTTAGTGCTTATGTTTTCGGAATGACAGAAAGGACAAGTATCCGTTGCGCTAACTTCTTCTTTAGATAAGAGCACAACCCTCTCAGGCTCCTCATTTTGTTCATCAAGAATAGCTAAAGCCCGCTCCACATCTTCCGACGGCACCTGCAGCTTCACACCCCCAATTGCATTGGAGTAGAAGTTATGCACCTGCACCGTCATCTCATCTCTAAGGAAAGTATAGATACCCTCAGATTCTAATTTCCCTCTGATAATATATGCTTCATGGGGATAGGTAAATGTTTTAATTGTAACAAGTTGTTGCATGGGTATTATTTTATATGTGCGGATAAGCACTAATCTATTTATAGTTTTGCTTATTATTATGTAAAGATGATAAAATAAGCTGAATCCAACAAACTTATTTCTGGAAAACTCTCTTAATTTGCCATCACCATGTTCTCCTCACCGATACCGACGGCATCATCGGGATTAGCACAAAAGCTTTGTACTTATCGTCCTTTTTGTAAACCGCAAACGGGTTTTTATTGTTGGTGGTGTTTAGCAGTGAAAACTGCCATATGAGTCTTCCCTTGTTCATTTTCCTATCGACAGTGTAATTTAGGTCGGTACGAAAATAATTCTTCAGGCGACCATTTGGCGAGTCGGGCAAAAAGTCAACCGAGCCATAGTTGTCGTCCCACCCATAGCCGCTTGGCAGCGTTGGGAGTCCCATGCCGGGATATGAACCGGGCGATAAAGTGTAGGGGTATCCGTTTTTGAACTGCACCTGTGCCGATACGGAGTGTTTTACCTTCGCCTTGTTGCTCACAACGTAGCTTGCAAATAACGACACATCATGCGGCGAGTCATATTTGAAAGGGATAGACTTTCCGTCGAAAGTGCGGTTTGTCTTCGACAAGGTGTAGGAAGCCCACGCAGTGAGCCTGTTCCTCGAATATTCTGCCATCAGCTCCAAACCTTTTGAAGTACCGCTGCCTTGCAAATAGTCGGTGTTGTAGTCGATAAAGTACTCCACATCCTGGATGAACAACAGGTTTTGCATACGCTTGTGATAAACCTCAACCGAAAAGCTAAACCACGGCTTGGTATAGTTTTTCCAACCTGCCGACAGCTGATCGGAATATGGAAGAATCTCGCCATGAAACGGAATCCAGTAGTCCGATTTCGAATTGTAGTCCACCTCGTTGATGGTGTGAATAGGTTGCGACATGCGGTCGTAGGCAATCATCAGCTTGTTTTTGTCGTCAACGAAGGTATTGACTTTCAGTCTTGGCTCCAGCACCGTCTTGTGGGTGATACTGTTTTTGTATCACCCTCTTTCAGCTCAACCGACACTACACCCGAAAGCCTGTCGCCATACGAAGCGGGAATACCTCCCTTATACAAATCGACAGTGTTTACGGCATCAGCATTAAAGATAGAGAAAAGTCCAAACGTGTGGTTTTGATTATACACCGGCACACCGTCCATCAGATATAGCGTCTGGTCGTTGGTACCACCACGAATATTTAGTTGCGACGACCCCTCCATCCCTGCCGACACGCCGGGCAGAAACTGCAAAGTCTTTATCACATCCCGCTCACCAAAGAACAGAGGCGACACCTGCAACATATTGCTATTGATACGCATATTGCCCAATCCCCGACTATGGATACTCTTTTGTGGTGCATTCACCACCACTTCATCAAGGAGTATATTATCATCGAAAAGCGAATCTGCTTCATTAATGTTTTGCTGCGCAAAGAGCGCAAAACCACACAGGGCAAGCAAACTAATTATCAGTCGTTCCATGGATAGTTATTTTTGTAAACAGGATAGTCAAACACAAAAACGGTTTTGCTAATGCCGGCAAATATTCCCGCGCCATTTTCTATATTGCTATACACGCTTTTGGGTTGATAAAATATGGAAGAGATATCCTCGTCATAAACAATCATCGATTTCTGTTCGTAGAGGCTCTTGTTGTATTTGTCAAACTCGGGACCGGCTGCAACCAGCTCAACACGAATACGGTTTTGTGGTGACGACATACCCTCATCACCCCAATAGATGGCATGAGTGGGTGTGAATATCAGTTCCGTCAAGTGCTGCACATACTTGCTCTTTACCCTCAGATAACCCTCATGATACATTCCGCCCACCACCTCGTTGGGTGCTCCCATGCCGCCAAAGCTGTTGGTTTTGTCAACAAACACATTGTCCACATAAATTTCATTATACTGCTCCACTTCATCCTCCTCCGAAATCATTTGAGAGATAATCCACAAAGCAGGATTGGCTAAAGAATTGTAGCTGAACTTGTTTAGGGTAACCAAATCGTCACTCCTGGAGTAATCATTTTCACCGGCTGTGAAATCGGCTTCACACACAATGGGGTGCGGAATGGAGGTCGTAGCTTTTACGGTTTCATAGCCCGTGGCGGCAACTTCTATTTCATACTTTGCTCCTGTACGTGGTTGATGTTCAAGTGTAAAAATAGAGTCGTCACAAATATCGTCAAACAAGATTTGCCCGTCTTCTTTCAGCAGTACATGCGCTTGTGTCAGTCCCGACACTTTGCCATCTTTCCCACCGGTGTGCCGGTACAGATGAATGGCAACAGGCTGTTCGGCAATCAAATATCCATTTACAATAATCTGCTTTGCAATACCGTCAGACAAATCATCAACGGGATAATCCACAGTACAAGCATACAGGAGCACCAAAGATAGTGCTCCTAAAATAAGTTTATTCATTACAGAGAATTAAAATGGAACCCAAACAGATAACTGAAAATCGTTAAAACGTCCCGAATCTAAATAAGGTGTTTTCACAGAGTTGATAAAACTATGTTTGTAGGTAAACCCCAGTTCAAGAAACTTGAAATCGTAACCAATCTTAGCAACCAGAGGCATGTCAAAGGTTTTTGAGTTGTCTTCTCCCATTTTTGCCACCCATATGGTTGGCTCTATACCCGCTCCCACACTAAGCTTGTTATAAACATAGTAATTAGCAGTAGCACCAATGGCTGTGTAAACATAATTAGAGTTAGCACTACTCCCGTAAATTACTTGATTATCATTTCCCGAATTGTCTCCATAATTATATCGCGAACCATATTGGGACTTCCAGTTCTTTAGTCCCACCATTGCATCCAAATCAAGAAAGGCCGGCATATCGTAGTGATGTAAACGAAATCGGTACCCCAGCATAAAGCTTGATGTGAAATTAGCGTCGTACTCTTTGAAGTTCTCAATTGTTGTAGGGCTTGCCTTGGCATCAATACCTCCCAATGTGCCGCCCCCAAAAAGGATACCCGTTTGTAACTGTGCCGATATGCTGAATGATGCACAGGCAATGATGATTAGTGTAATAAATAGTTTTCTCATGACGGTGATAGTTGTTTGTTGTTTGTTAGATTATTTGTGCGCAAAGATATGCAATAAGTTGAACCTATTCAGGCAACGTTAAATAAAGTAACTTTTGATTTGTTAACTCATGATCTATAATGCACTGTTATCACCCCCTCATACTCTGCGCAAAAACACCAATACAAAATAATACACGGAAACATCTACCTCTAAATGGTATCAACAATCACAATTATTCATAGCCAATCACTCAAAAAGGTTATATATCACATAATTAATCATAGATAATTATTCAAAAAGAAAACGGGGAAGGTCATTGGTTGACTTTCCCCGTTTTTAAATTGTTCTGAAATCTCAGTAGCTTATCTGCTGTGAGTATCTGCATCATAATCGACTGTGCCGACAGGAGATGAGTAGCTCACTGTGGACTGCACATCCCGACGCTTCATATAATAATAGTCGGTGTCGTTCTTTGGGTCGCGCACAATTCTGTCTAGTTCGTAGCCGTTTTTGCTCATCATGTTGATGGCGGCAATCATACCGTTGAAAGAAACAACGCGGCGACGGTCGTCTGTGATTTGAGGCACTCGCCCACCCTGCCCGTAGTCAATCCTTACGGTGATCTTGCTCGAAAGTATCGGACCCGAGTCTGACCAGATTATTACATAATCGGCATCCAGTTCACTGATTGGCTTGCTGTCCACATACTGTGCATGTGCTGCTGCCAGGCTTCCAATAAGGAAAAAGACGATAAATAAAAATTTTGTTTTCATATAGCTTTGGTTTTTAAAAGTAGTTAGTCTAGTTTGAGCACAGCAAGGAAAGCCGTTTGCGGAACCTCTACGCTACCGATTTGCTTCATTCGCTTCTTTCCCTCCTTTTGCTTTTCGAGTAGTTTACGTTTTCGCGAGATATCACCACCATAACATTTTGCTGTTACGTCCTTGCGCACGGCTTTCACCGTTTCGCGTGCAATAATCTTGGCTCCGATGGCTGCCTGGATAGCAATATCGAACTGCTGACGAGGTATCAACTCTTTAAGTTTCTCACACATACGGCGGCCAAATGACTGCGCATTATCCACGTGGGTAAGGGTTGAAAGTGCGTCAACGGTTTCGCCATTGAGCAGGATGTCAAGCTTCACCAACTTTGAGGCACGATAGTCGTGCATGTGATAATCGAACGAAGCGTATCCGCGCGAAATGCTTTTGAGCTTGTCGTAGAAGTCAATAACGATTTCACCCAGCGGAAGGTCGAAGGTGATGTCCACACGGTCTCCCGAAATGTAATCCTGCTTGATGAGCACTCCTCGCTTGCCGAGGCAAAGGGTCATAATGGGACCGATATAGTCGGTGCTAGTGATTATTGATGAGCGGATAAAAGGCTCTTCGATATATTCGATCAGCGCTGGGTCGGGCAATCCTGCGGGATTATCAACCACTGACATGTTGTGCTTCTTGTCGTAAACCCTATACGAAACGTTGGGGACGGTGGTTATCACATCCATATTGAACTCGCGCTCAAGTCTTTCCTGCACAATCTCCATGTGGAGCAGTCCCAGGAAACCGCAACGGAATCCAAAACCAAGTGCTGCCGACGATTCTGGCTGGAAAGTAAGTGATGCGTCGTTGAGCTGAAGCTTCTCTAACGAGGCGCGAAGATTTTCGAAATCTTCGGCATCTATGGGGTACACTCCGGCAAAGACCATTGGCTTCACTTCTTCAAAACCGTCGATGGCGCTTTCGCAAGGATTCTTCACATGCGTGATAGTATCCCCCACTTTCACCTCTTTCGAGGTTTTAATTCCCGAAATGATATAGCCCACATCGCCACATTGAACTGTTTGGCGTGGCTCCATGCCCAGTCTTAGAATACCAATCTCGTCGGCTTCATACTCCTTGCCGGTGTTGACAAACTTCACGAGGTCGCCTTTGGACATACTTCCGTTTTCGATTTTGAAATAGGCAATGATGCCTCGGAAGGCATTAAATACTGAGTCGAAAATAAGAGCCTGAAGTGGTGCTTCAGGGTCACCGCTTGGAGCGGGCACTCTGGCGATGATACCGGCAAGTATTTCTTCGACACCCACGCCGGTCTTTCCGCTTGCGCGAATAATATCTGAACGGTCACAACCGAGCAGGTCTATAATCTGATCTTCCACCTCTTCGGGCATTGCGCTTTCCAGGTCAATTTTATTGAGAATGGGGATAATCTCCAAATCGTTCTCAATAGCCATATATACGTTTGAAATGGTTTGTGCCTGAATACCCTGAGCGGCATCGACAATCAACAGCGCACCTTCACAGGCTGCAATGGAACGCGACACCTCGTAAGAGAAGTCAACGTGTCCGGGAGTGTCAATCAGATTTAGTGTATACTTTTCTCCACCATACTCATAGTCCATTTGCACGGCAGTACTCTTGATGGTGATTCCGCGTTCCACTTCCAGATCCATGCTGTCTAACACCCGGCTTGTAGCCAGGTTTTTTTTGTCAACAGTTCCGGTAAACTCAAGAAGGCGGTCAGCCAATGTACTCTTACCGTGATCGATATGAGCAATGATACAAAAGTTACGAATATTTTTCATTGATGATTTTATAAGCAAATGTAATTGTAATTTTTAGTTTGATAAATTAAAATTCAGCATGGTTGGGAGTTCTTGGGAATGGAATCACATCTCTGATGTTACTCATACCGGTCACAAAGAGCATTAGTCGCTCAAAACCGAGTCCAAATCCTGAGTGTGGTGCTGTTCCAAACTTGCGAATGTCGATGTACCACCAGATTGGGTTTACGTCCATCTCCATCTCTTCAACTCGCTGCATAAGTAGGTCGTAGTCGGTTTCTCGTTCCGAACCTCCAATGATTTCTCCAATTTTTGGGAAAAGAACGTCCATTGCACGAACTGTTTTTTTGTCTTCGTTTTGCTTCATGTAAAACGATTTAATTTCCTTTGGATAGTCTGTCAGAATAACGGGACACTTGAAATGTTTCTCCACTAAGTATCTCTCGTGTTCTGATTGCAGGTCGGCTCCCCAGTAAACAGGGAACTCAAACTTCTCACCTGACTCTTCCAGTATCTTCACACCATCGGTGTAGGTGAGTCTGATAAAATCATTGTCAACCACAAATTTGAGGCGGTCAATCAGTTCATTGTCATACATTTTGTTGAGAAACTCAATATCCTCCATACAGTTGTCAAGTGCATACTGAACAAGATATTTGAGGAAGTCTTCCGCCAGGTCCATGTTGTCGTCGTTGTCGGCAAAGGCAACTTCGGGCTCAATCATCCAAAACTCTGCCAGGTGGCGTGGTGTATTGGAGTTTTCGGCACGGAACGTGGGACCAAACGTATATATTGCACCCAGAGCCATAGCTCCAAGTTCACCTTCCAGCTGTCCTGATACGGTGAGGTTTGTCTTTTTGCCAAAAAAATCTTTCGAGTAGTCCACAGTTCCATCCTCTTTGCGTGGCGGGTTGTGGTGGTCGAGTGTGGTCACTTCAAACATCGAGCCTGCTCCTTCGGCATCCGAGCCTGTGATAAGCGGTGTGTGAAAATAGAAGAAGCCACGGTCGTTAAAAAACTTGTGAATGGCATACGACATATGGTGACGCATGCGGAATATAGCTCCGAATGTATTGGTGCGCGGGCGCAGATATGCTATTTCGCGCAGAAACTCAAGGGTGTGTCCTTTTTTCTGCAAAGGGTATGTAAGCGGGTCGGCAGTTCCGTATATTTCAACTTCCTTTGCCTGCACTTCCACTGTTTGTCCTTTGCCCTGCGACTCTACCAATGTGCCTGTAACATTGATACACGCTCCTGTAGTGATGGGTTTAAGATATTCCTCACCAAATTGAGCAACGTCTATTACCACTTGTATATTATTGATAGTAGAACCATCATTTAATGCAACAAAGCTCACATTTTTGTTACCGCGACGTGTGCGCACCCATCCCTTTAAGTTTATCTCTTCTCCAAAACTCTTAAGCTGTAAAGCTTCTGAAATCTTTGTTCGTTTCATAATTAATCTGCCTCAAATTCCATATATGATTTTGAGGTATATATTATTTAATAAAATTGTTTTACTCTGAATTGTTTTGTTGTTATATAAGTATATGCAACGATATTGCTATTCGGAAGCTTTTGACCTGTTAGTCAAAAGCGCCCATTCTCAGCATGTTTACTTCTTGCTCTGTGAGATATCTCCATTTTCCGCGAGAAAGTTTTTTCTTGGTCAGTCCGGCAAAGTAGACTCTGTCGAGTTTGTAAACTTTATACCCCAAGCTTTCGAAAATTCTTCTCACGATTCTATTTCTGCCTGAGTGGATTTCAATTCCCACTTGCGACAAGTCCTCTTCAGTAACATAGCTTATTGCATCTGCATGGATTTCTCCATCTTCAAGCTCAATGCCGTCGGCAATTGCCTGCATGTGTTCCATTGCTACCGGTTTGTCGAGCCACACCTGATATATTTTTCTCTTTTCATATTTGGGGTGTGTCAACTTTGAAGCGAGGTCTCCATCGTTGGTTAGCAGAAGTACACCTGTGGTGCCTCTGTCCAAACGTCCCACGGGATATATTCTCTCTGTGCATGCCGATCTCACAAGATCCATCACAGTCTTACGATTCTCGGGGTCGTCGGTTGTGGTCACGAACCCTTTTGGTTTGTTGAGTAATACATACACTTTACTTTCAAGTGTCACCACTTTGTTGTTGAACTTCACTTCGTCGGCACGTGTAATCTTGGTTCCAAGTTCGGTAATAACCACATCATTAACCTTTACCAATCCTGCAGCTATATGCTCATCGGCTTCGCGACGCGAACATACTCCGGCATTTGCCATATACTTGTTCAGGCGGATTGGAGCATTTGGATCTGCATTTTCTTTATACTTAATTTGTTTGAACGGTTTCTTTTTCTTCAGGGTTTTATTTGGACCCGACTGACTGCCGTAAGGAGGTCTTGGTCTTCCATAAGAACCTTGTCTTTCGCCGCCTCCATAAGAACCTTGTCTCTCTCCGCCCCCGTAAGAGCCTTGTCTTTCACCGCTTCGTTGTTGGTACCCTCCCCCATAACTGCTTCCGCCTGACGAAGATCTGTCTCCCACTCTCGGGCGTCTCTTTCTTTGTCCTGATGGGCTGCTTTGATAATCACGCTGTGGTGAGCGCTGATAATTTCCACCTTCACGATTCCCACCTTCACGGTTTCCTCTGCCTTCCGTATTATAGCTTCGGTTTGGATTAGAGTGTCTCTCATTGTTTTCGTTACCGTAATTACGATGCGAATTTTGATTGTTGTTGTTAGTTCCCATTATTTACTGTAATTTTTGATTTTTGAATAGAGCCTCACGGCTTTTACTTTGTTACCTAAAACTGATTTTCTCAAATGTTGTTTTCTGTTTTGTTATTCAAATTAGTTTTTCAATATTATTTATTAAATGCCTGTGTAGTTTTGAGGCGAAATTGATTTTAGTTCATTTTTAATTTCCTCGTTAATATTTAATGTGTCGATAAAGTCAGCAATACTTTCTTTTGTTATCTGCTCGTTTTTGCGTGTCAAGTCTTTTAAAGCTTCGTAGGGTTGCGGATATCCTTCTCTTCTCAAAATTGTCTGAATGCCTTCGGCTACAACTGCCCAGTTGTGCTCCAGGTCGTTATTAAGCGCTGTCTGATTTAGTAACAACTTACCGAGTCCTTTTGTTGTGCTTTTTAGTGCAATTAATCCATAAGCCAGTGGCATACCTATATTGCGGGTAACTGTAGAATCAGTCAGGTCGCGCTGCAATCGTGAGATGGGAAGCTTTGCCGATAAGTGCTCAAGCACAGCATTGGCCAGTCCCAGATTGCCTTCTGCATTTTCAAAATCAATGGGGTTTACCTTATGTGGCATCGCTGATGAACCAACTTCTCCTTTTTTAATTTTTTGCTTGAAGTATTCCATCGAGATGTATTGCCACATATCTCTGGTGAAGTCAATAAGAATTGTATTGATTCTTTTTAGTGCATCGAGAGTAGCTGCCAATGCATCGTAATTTGATATTTGCGTGGTGTATTCCTCACGAACCAAACCAAGTTTATCTTCAAGGAACTTATTTCCAAATTCTTTCCAGTCAATTTCGGGATAAGCTACGTGGTGTGCGTTGAAGTTGCCTGTGGCTCCGCCAAACTTTGCATAGGCTGCAATACTTTTCAGTACATCGGTTTGGTTGCGCAGGCGATATGCAAAAACTTTAATTTCTTTGCCCAAGCGGGTTGGTGATGCGGGCTGGCCGTGAGTGCGTGCCAGCATGGGCACATCTTCCCATTCTTCTGAGAAGTTGTCTAATGATTGAATTAATGCCTCAAGTTCCGGAACATACACATCATCTAATGCTTCTTTGAGCATCATTGGTGTTGCTGTATTGTTCACATCCTGCGAGGTGAGCCCGAAGTGGATAAATTCTTTATATGCAGCCAAATCATTGGTGTCGAACTTTTCTTTCAAAAAGTATTCAACTGCTTTCACATCATGATTGGTTACTTTCTCAATATCTTTTATGCGCTGCGCATCAGATTCTGAAAAATCGTCGATAATCTTTCTAAGCTCCTGGGTTGCATCAGGATTGATATCGTTTATTGGCTTAATGCCCAGTTCACACAAGGCAATGAAGTATTCAATTTCTACCCGTGTACGGTATTTGATTAATGCATACTCCGAAAAATAAGCTGTAAGTTCATTTGTTTTGTCTCTGTATCGTCCGTCGATAGGAGAAATAGCTGTAAGTTCGTTTAATTTCATTGTTAACATAAATGTTCGTTATGCTTTGCAGGGATTTTCACAATTCTCTTGTCAAAGCTTTGGATTATTTTGATTAGTTGTAATTTTTGAAACAGACTTTCTGAATGTATATACTTTTGAAAGGACAAAAATAGTGATAAATAAATAGCTTTGAAAATATTTCCAAAATAAATACGAAAAGTTTTGCCACTTAAAAAAAAGACTATATCTTTGCATCGCTTTTGAGGGAAACACTTCCTGAGGGAGCAAGCGAGAATATTATTTTATCTTTCGGGCGTTTAGCTCAGCTGGTTCAGAGCATCTGCCTTACAAGCAGAGGGTCGGCGGTTCGAATCCGTCAACGCCCACAATCGAGAGGTTTCACTTAGTGTAGTGAATGTCTTTATTAAAGGAGTCGGCACCAGAATCCAAAAGAAAAATCTCGGGCGTTTAGCTCAGCTGGTTCAGAGCATCTGCCTTACAAGCAGAGGGTCGGC
>CAYFUQ010000048.1:0-18165 GCA_964346415.1 uncultured Proteiniphilum sp. | reverse complement strand
ATCAAATAATTACAAATATGAATCGGCAAAATTTGATTTTTGTCGGTTAGTAGTGTTATAAATTATATCTTTGTCGAAATCACTTCTCTCTTTAATGAATGAAGTGATTCGACAAATTTTCATATTATGCGAAAGAAAAGCAAAAAATATATCTACTTGCCATTGGCACTGGCGCTATATGCTACAGTGATGGCTGTGATCGGGTATCCAAAATCTAAAGCAATGAATGAAAGCATGCAGCAATTTTGGATTACTTATGCTGCTTCAATCGCTTTGGCGGTTGTTCTGCATTTTATACTTAAAAGGCGGGAGAAAAACAGGGATAAATTCATAGAATAATTTTTATACATAAAATGAAGCAAATCTACTTTCTGTTATTAATAGTGTTGACTTTTTCACTTCAGGCGCAAGATGTGCAACAATACAAATTTAGAGTTTACCTGAAAGACAAAGGTGATATCGACTATTCTGTTGACAATCCCGAAAAGTTTCTATCCCTGAAGGCAATAGACAGGAAGAAGAGGCAAAATGTGATTGTTGATGAAAGTGATTTTCCTATATCGCCTGATTATTTCATACAGCTGACTCAGGCAGGGGGGGAGGTTGTTTCATACAGCAAATGGTTTAAGACTATTGTGGTGCAGCTTAATGACAGTGCACAGATTGAGAATGCATTAAATCTTCCATTTGTTGACTCGGTTAAATATGTTTGGAAGGGTTTTGTTAGGAACAAAACTGAAACTATCAGACCACGACTTTTTCACACCGCTCCTGCTGATATTTCTAATGTAGAGAATATTCATGGTCTTGCGGAAGAACAATTTGTGATGCACAATGCACAAAATCTTCATAAGTCAGGATTTATGGGCAAAGGCATTAATGTTGGTGTGATTGATGCGGGTTTCACCAATGTAGATGTTATTCCATTTTTTGCGTCTAACAATATTGTGGAATACAAATCTTTTGTGCCCGATGGTGAGGTGCTGGCTGACAGCGACCATGGCACGAAAGTATTTTCAACCATTTCAGCCGTTGTGCCCGGAAAGATGATGGGCTCGGCTACTGCTTCCAATTTCTACTTGCTTCATTCAGAAGATGTGTCCACAGAATTTCCTGTTGAGGAAGATTACTGGGTGCGTGCTGTGGAGTATGCAGACAGTGTGGGTGTTGATTTGATAAACAGTTCTCTTGGATACAGCAATTTTGATGATAAGAAGTTGAGTTATTCACATGATGATCTGAACGGACTTACGTCGATCATGTCACAGGCAGCAGATATGGCTTACGACAAGGGAATGATAATTGTGACAAGTGCAGGCAATGAGGGCAACAAACCATGGGAAAAGATTTCAGTACCGGGTGATGCTGCCAAGGCTCTCACAGTGGGAGCGGTTAGTTCTGACAGTCTGATTGCGTCTTTCAGTTCCAGAGGCTTCACTGCGGATGGCAGACTGAAACCGGATGTTGTTTCGGTGGGGCGCGGCACTATGACAATAAGTAAACACGGAAACATTGAGCCTTCAAACGGTACTTCATTTTCGTCTCCATTTATGACTGGACTAATAGCTTCTCTTTGGTCAATTAATCCTGAGCTGGATAGGGGAGAGCTTTTGGATATCGTGAGAGAGTCGGGCGACAGATTTTATAATCCCGACTCTGTTTATGGAAATGGAATACCCGATATTGGACTGGCAGCATCAAGGGTTTTGAAAACCTTGCCATTGTGTGAAGGTGAATATGAGGATGAGCTGTTTGCTGTATCAAAAATTGGTGCAGGCAGACTGGAGTTTACTATTAAGGATGAAAAATTCAAACCTGAAGTGTACGTTGTTTCTTTGCTCGATGAGGTTGGGGATGTAGTTTTGCAACAACCTTTCCCGGAAGAGGGAGCGAATGTTGTTTCGGTTGCAGAGCTTGTCGAAGACAACGACTTTTTCCATGTAGTTGTCATTGCACCTCACTGGCAAAAGACAGTTCGGTTTAAATTATAATATCATGGACAATTCTTCTTTTTCACTTTCGGAGCTAAACATACAGGTGCGTGAAGCAATACGGGACTATTTGCCCGATGCCTATTGGGTGCGTGCCGAGACGAGCGATGTGCGTCAAAATCAGAATGGGCACTGTTATCTTGAGTTTATTGAGAAGGACAGTCGGGGGCAGAACATTGTGGCTCGGGCACGGGGCGTAATCTGGTCAAATACTTATACGATGCTTAAAGCCTTTTTCATGCAGGAAACGGGTCAGCAGTTTGCTTCGGGACTGAGTGTGCTTGTCAGGGTGTCTGTCGAGTTTCATGAGTTGTATGGCTATTCGCTTTCGGTTGTTGATATTGACCCAAGTTATACCGTTGGTGAAATTGCACGCAATCGTCAGATTATATTGCGTCAGCTGGAAGAGGAGGGTGTGCTGACTCTAAACAAGGAGCTTGAGCTGCCTGAGATACCAAACAGGGTGGCCGTTATATCGTCGCCCACGGCGGCAGGCTATGAAGACTTTTGTGACCAGCTGGATAATAATAGTTTTGGGTTTAAGTTTTATCACAGACTGTTTCCTGCCATCATGCAGGGCGAACGCACGGAGCAGTCGGTTGTTGATGCGTTGGACAAGATTTATGAATATCACGAACATTTTGATGTTGTGGTAATTATCAGGGGTGGGGGAGCGTCGTCCGATTTAAGCAGCTTTGATACATATCTGCTGGGTGCAAGCTGTGCCCAGTTTCCGCTGCCAATAATCAGCGGTATTGGACATGAACGTGATGTTACGGTGATTGACGAAGTGGCTCACACCCGTGTGAAGACACCAACGGCAGCAGCCGAGTTTCTCGTTTCTGTGGTTAATGATTCGGCTGTGGAACTGCTTGACCTGGAGGGCAGATTGCTCGAGAAAACCAATTTGTTGCTGCAGAACGAAAAGCAAAGATTAACAGAGCTGTCGCGCGGTATGATTCATGCATCCAATTTGTTTGTTCGTGATGAGCTTGCGCTTGTTCAGCAGCAGGCATCTTTGCTAAGGCATGCAGCGGAGAGAGTTGTGCTTAAAGAGAATCACTACATAGAGAGCAGGAGGCAATATATCGATATGGTATCTCCCGACAACATTCTGAAAAGAGGATACACACTAACTTTGAAAAATGGCAGCATAATTCAGTCGACAAAGGACTTGTTGCCCGAAGATGTAATTGAAACACTGTTTTCAGATGGAAAAATAGAGTCTGTAATCAGAAAGACAACATTGAAATAACAAAATGATATTTGTTTGTAATTTTTTTATCATAAACTTTAAAATACAATATTAAAATAATAATGGAGACTAAAAATTTGACATATACAGCAGCCAAAGAGGAGCTGGAGCAGATTGTTTCTGCTATTGAAGGGGGCAAGCTTGATGTGGATGAGTTGACCAAAAAGGTGAAGCGTGCATCTGAGCTGATAGCTTTTTGTAAGGATAAGCTTACCAAAACCGACGAAGAGCTGCAAAAGATTCTGGATAAGATGGCTTAATCTAAATTACGGTTGTGATGAAGAAAAGGAGTGTTGTTATAGTTGCCGGTGGTAAGGGGCTTAGGGTTGGCGGGGAGTTGCCAAAACAGTTTTTGCCGATAGGAGGTAAGCCTATGTTGATGAGAACTATCGAAGCTTTTCATGACTTCGACAAAGAGATGAAGTTTGTGGTTGTGCTGCCTGAAGAATTTTGGCAACTGTGGATGGAGTTGCTACATGAACATAATTTTGCTGTTGCTCATTCTGTTGTTGCAGGTGGCGAGACTCGCTTTCATTCTGTCAGGAATGGCTTACAATTGATTGAAGACTTTGAAACTGTAGGTATACATGATGCAGCTCGTCCTTTTGTTTCGGCAGAGGTTATAGAAAGATGCTACAGGGAGAGTGAAGACTTTGGATGTGGTATAATACCGGTTGTAGAAGAGGTGAATAGCATTAGAGTTCTAACCGGATATGAGAGTAAACCGTTTGACCGCTCCAAAATCAGAATTGTGCAAACTCCTCAGGTATTTCCGGCAGCGTTGTTGAAGAATGCATACAATGCGCCATATCAGGATAGCTTCACTGATGACGCATCTGTGGCGGAGTCGGAAGGGGTTCAGGTTAAACTGACCACAGGCAATGAGATGAATATTAAAGTAACATCATCTTTTGATTTAATGCTGGCCGATTTTATTTATGGCAGAATAAATACTTTGTGAGTGAAGTTATGTTTTAAGTGTGCTTTTAATGTTTAATTGTGGGTTATTTGTTTCATTATGACTTTTAATACCTATAAAACATCTCAAAATGTTATCTCGCATTGACTTTTTCATTATCTTTGGAGAAAAATAATTATTTTACTTACATGGAGAGAATTGATAAATTAGATAGGCAGATTTTAGAAATTATTTCTCAAAATGCCCGTATACCCTTTAGAGATGTAGCTGAACAGTGTGGCGTCTCGCGTGCTGCTATTCACCAGCGAGTACAGAGAATGGTTGAGAATGGAGTTATAACTGGCTCGGGATATAATATCAGCCCAAAGGTATTGGGTTATGCTTCAAGCGCATATATAGGAGTAAAACTCGAAAAAGGATCAATGTATAAAGAGGTGATACCACACTTTGATAAAATTCCGGAAGTAACAGAATGTCATTTTACAACCGGTCCTTACACATTGCTAGTTAAATTATACGCAAGGGATAATGAGCATCTTATGGACTTGCTCAATAATAAAATTCAGGAAATACCGGGTGTCGTGGCAACTGAAACCATGATTTCGTTGAGCCAAAGTGTAAAACGAGAGGTGCCTATTGTAAAAGCTCCTGCTCTACAACAATAATCGCATTTTAATGTCAACTATTCTGTTCGACGAGATAATATTTGGCCCTCTCAAAAGTAGGAGACTGGGTGCATCTCTGGGAGTTAATCTGCTGCCCTATGATGGTAAAGTATGCTCGTTCGATTGTATATATTGTGAGTGTGGACTCAACAAAAACTTCCGCACACAAACTAAGCTACCCGCACGTGAAAGTGTGAGGGCTGCCATGCAGGATAAATTAAGCAGGTTTAAGCGCGAACAGGTGGCTATTGATGTAATTACGTTTGCAGGCAATGGTGAGCCTACTTTGCATCCCGATTTTGAAGGTATTGTGGATGATACTATAGAGCTTCGTGACCGATACTTTCCTAATGCTGAAATCAGTGTGTTAACAAATGGAATGCATGTGGGAAAAGATTCTGTTTTCAGAGGTTTGCAGAAAGTTGACAAAAATATTTTGAAGCTTGACTCTGCATTTAATGAAACTCTGCATTTGATTGATCGTCCCAATTCACCTAATCATACAGTTGAGAAACAAATTGAGATGTATAAGCGGTTTGGTCATAATATTATTATCCAAACCATGTTTGTTCGTGGTGAGTTTGAAGGTAATATTGTTGATAACACGACGGAGCGCGAAGTAAGTGCGTGGCTCTTGCTGCTTAAAGAGCTTAATCCCCGTGAGGTGATGATTTATACCATTGATCGTGAGACACCAATAAAAACCTTAGAGAAAGTCCCTGTGAGTGATCTCAGGGAAATTGCTCTAAGGGTAGAAGAACTAGGTATCAAAACCAGTGTTGCGGGTTGAGTAAATCTCTATAAGAATCTCCTCTTTTAATATTCAAATCTATCTCTGAATGCCCACAAGCCCAGCGCCGGTGTGGATATATAATATATCTCTTCACCGTTTGGCAAGGTGTTGAATCCCTCTTTAAGATTCTTAAAGTTATATTTTTCCATTGTTTCATCTATGTCTGCATAGTTGAAACCTACGCTTTCGATTTCTTCTTTGGATAGGTTTTCAGGCCCTTTGCCGGGACAATATGTAATTGAGAATCTTCCTTCGGAAGAACCGTGAATAAGGTGTGCGGCAGCACCAAGATTGTCACTCAGCTCCTTGTTTTCACGAACAGCTTTCAGTGTTGTTTCTGTTCCAAAGTAGCCATACTTTCTAATCAGACGGTCTATCTCTTTGTCTTCACCAAATTCAATCAGTGCGGGTGCCAGAACAATCAGTTCACCACCATCGGCGATAGCCATTCGGGTACGGTAAACAGATTTGTTGCCAAGCCAGGTGCTTTTGAATTCGGTTGGATCCAGCCATACCACAACTTTGTCTAAAGGTTTTTCAACCATTTGAAAGTTAACTTCAAGTGATAGCTTAGCGGCGATATCAAAGACATCAAAGGTATCTCCAACAAATAATCCATAGGTTTGCTGTCTGCCTTCTTTGTTTACTCCAACAACGGTAAGTATATAGAGTATTGGCAGCTCATTTGCAAAATAGTCTGATCCGTAGTTGAACACTTTTCTGACAGGTGTGTCGGCGCGTCCCATCATGCGTTCCATGCCGTAAACAGCACCAATATAGTGGCTCTTGTTTATTGCTTCAAATCCTCCGGTCCCAACAAATATGTTTTTGTTGTAATTTGCCATTCCTACCACTTCGTGGGGAACAACCTGCCCTATTGAGAGAATTAAATCATAATTGCCTTCTACAAGCATTTTGTTAACCTGTACAGGCCAGTCAAAGTCAACTCCTCCGTCTGTAACCTCTTCTATAAATGATGAAGGAACGCGACCTAGCGTTAATACATCATTGCGCCAATCATGCTCACGAAACAGATCCTTTGGAGTTTTACCAAACATAATATCTATCTGTTCCTCTGTCATAGGACTGTGTGTGCCGAGTGCAGGGAGTATATCGGTCATTTTATCTCCGTAATAATTCCAGGCCATCTCTGTTAGTTCTCCGGCACGGCTTGGAAAACGTGTGAAGTCGGGTGGTATCGCAAGTACTTTTTCTTTTGCTCCAACTTTGTTTAGTGCTTCTTCCAGGCCTTTTTGTAAATCTTCGTGAGTAAGGTCATTGTTTATTGAACCGTTCTGATAATAAATCATAGTATTGCAATATTAAAAGTAATGCAAACAATATTTTGTCTGCATTACTTGTTGTTTTATAGAGTCAAACTCTTTTCAGAGTATTTATACGTCGTACATTGTGGAAGCTGTGTCACCGCCGCGACCTGTCCAGTTTGTATGGAAAAACTCTCCGCGTGGCTTGTCAGTGCGCTCATACATGTGTGCTCCGAAATAATCTCGCTGAGCTTGCAATAGATTAGCAGGTAGTCTGTCGCTGCGGAATCCATCGAAATATGCAAGTGCCGAGCTCATTGCCGGTACAGGTATTCCGTTTTCAATAGCAGTTGCACAAACTCTTCTCCAGCTCTCTTGTGCTGATTCAACAGCATCTTTAAAGAATGGGTCTAGCAACAGGTTCTCAAGAGTTGGGTTCTTGTCGAATGCTTTTTTGATGTCAGCAAGGAATCTTGAACGAATTATACAGCCTCCGCGCCACATAAGGGCTATGCCGCCATAATTGAGGTTCCAGTTGTATTCTTTTGCAGCTTCCATCATTAGGTTGTAGCCTTGTGCATAAGAAATGATTTTTGAAGCGTATATAGCTTCTTCCAAATCATTGATGAACTGTTGTTTGTCACCTTTAAAGTTTGGACTTGTTCCTGTGAGTACTTTTGAAGCTTTAACGCGAAGGTCTTTCTGAGCAGACAGTGTGCGTGAATACACTGATTCAGCAATCAGAGTTAAAGGAATACCAAGGTCCATAGAAGTAACAGCAGTCCACTTTCCGGTACCTTTTTGTCCGGCAGTGTCAAGTATCTTCTCAACCAGAGGCTCTCCATCTTTATCTTTGAATGCAAGGATATCACGTGTGATTTCAATCAAATATGAGTCCAGCTTGCCTTCGTTCCATTTTTTGAAGATTTCATGTTGTTCAAATGCATCCATGCCCAACAGCTCTTTCATTAGGTGATAGGCCTCATTGATGATTTGCATATCTCCATATTCAATTCCGTTGTGAACCATTTTTACAAAGTGGCCTGCGCCATCTTCTCCTACCCAGTCGCAACATGGAACTCCGTCATCTACCTTGGCAGCGATAGCCTGGAAAATTTCTTTCACAAAAGGCCATGCTTTCGGTGAACCGCCCGGCATAAGAGAAGGTCCTGTAAGAGCTCCCTCTTCACCACCCGATACACCACTTCCTACATACAGCAATCCTTTGCTCTCTACATATTCAGTTCTGCGAACAGTGTCGGGAAAGTGTGTGTTACCACCGTCAATAATAATATCTCCCGGCTCTAATAGAGGAATCAACTGATCGATGAAGTCATCAACAGGTTTCCCTGCTTTAACCAGCATCATTACTTTGCGCGGTGTCTCCAAAGAGTCAAACAATTCTTTTAATGTGCGAGCACCAATAAAGTTTTTACCCTTTCCTCTGCCGTTGATAAAATTATCAACTTTCTCAACAGTTCGGTTAAAAACAGCCACTGTGTAGCCTTTGCTCTCCATATTCAGGACTAGATTTTCGCCCATTACGGCCAATCCAATAAGTCCAATATTTGCTTTTTTACTCATAAACTTATTTTTTATTTTCTTCTTAATTGTAATTTGATCCGGTTGTTATCTTCTAACACGTGCATTTCCATCCCAAATGCTCCAAACCATTTCTTCGTCAGCAGGAACGGCATAGTCTGTAAGGAAAGTGGTAGCAAGTGCACCGGTTGCCCAGGCAAACTGAACCCATTGCTCTGCAGGTTTCTCTGTCATGATTGAGTATAGTAGTCCACCCACAAATCCGTCTCCTCCGCCAATTCTGTCAAGAACTCTGATTGTTCTGAGTGGTGCAAGATGCCAGTTGTCATTTTCATAAACAATTGCGCCCCAAAGATGTTCGTTAACGCTTATCACTTCTCTGAGAGTGTTGGCAAATACGGTAACATTGGGGAATGTTTTCTTAGCGTTCAGGATCATTCCTTTAAAGGCATCGATGGTTTCTTCGATATTCTCACCGCCTGCCTCAGGACCTTTTACGCCTAAACAAAGCTGGAAGTCTTCTTCATTTCCAATCAGAATATCTGAAAGTGATGCAATTTCAGTAAATGCTGCGTGTAGTTCCTCTTCCCTGCCTTTCCAGAATGTAGCTCTGTGGTTTAGATCGAATGAGATTAGAGTACCATGTTTTTTGGCAAAACGTGCTATCTCCAGGCAGAAATTACTTGTGTCGGGAGACAACGCAGCTATTAGTCCTGAAAGGTGAACTATCTGAACTCCCTCTTCTCCAAAGATGCGCTCTAAATCAAAGTCTTTAACATTTAGTGTTCTTCCCACTTCACCTGCACGGTCGTTTTGTACTCGTGGTCCGCGTAAGCCATAGCCGCTGTCAGCAACATTAAATTGGTGGCGGTATCCCCATGGATCTCCCTGATCTACTTCAGGTCCTTCATAATCGATATGACGAGCATTTAAATCTGATTTTATGAAGGCAGCTATAGGGCTTCCTTTTACAAAGTTGGTGAGTGCTTTTACGGGCAGTCCTAAAGATGACGATATGCTGGCAACATTTGTCTCGGCACTTGTTGCATGCATTTGATACATATTGCTTGAGTGAACGGGCTGGCCGTTAACAGGAGTAATACGAACACCCATACTGGTGGGCACTACTAACGAATACTTGAATTCTTTTCTTAATTTGAGTGACATGTTAATATGAAATTATGAGTTTAAAAATTATATGCTGTATGAATCGAAACCACCATCTACAATGGCAATTGTTCCTGTAACAAATTTAGAGGCATCACTTGCTAAATAGTGAAGTGTACCTAAGAGTTCGTCCGGATTTCCAAATCTGCGGAACGGAGTATGTGCGATAATTGTATTGCCTCTGTCGGTATAAGAGCCATCTTCATTGGTAAGTAAAGTGCGGTTTTGTTCTGTGATAAAGAATCCGGGGCAAATTGCATTAACTCTGAAGTTTTCTCCAAACTTCCCGGCCATTTCGCCTGCCATGTATTTGGTGAAGTTTGAAACTGCTGCTTTTGCTGCTCCATATCCAGCAACGCGTGTAAGTGGACGAAGGGCTGATGCCGAAGTAATATTGATAATATTCCCTTTTTTGGCTTTTACCATATATTCAGAAAAAACAATAGTAGGAACTACAGATCCCATTAGGTTAAGGTCAACAACGTTTCGGAAGTCATCCATTTTCAAATCAAAGATATTATTGTTTGGGCCAATGGTTGCACCGGGCATATTGCCACCTGCTCCGTTAATGAGTACATCTATCTTTCCGTATTTTGCTATGATGTCTTGAGCGTTTTGCTTTAAGACTGCTTCATCGGTAACATCTGTTTGAAGAAAAATGGCATCTCCTCCATTTGCTTTTACTTTGTCAATCAGCTCATCACCTTTTTGTTTGTTGCGGGCTAAAACTGCTACCTTGGCTCCATGAGCTGCAAGGTATTCTACCATTGATGCACCGAGAACTCCCGTTCCACCGGTAATCACAATAACTTGGTCTTTTAGATTAAATAGTTCGTACATTTTTATTTATTTTTTAATTAATTGAAGTTTTACTATTGTAATGCGAAATGCTTCCTGATTGCTTCTTCTTCTCGTAATATGGGCAAATGTGTGAATTTCCTGATTGTTATACTCATTGATTTGTTCTTTTTTATGACATATACTGTTTACGTACACAATTGGTTTACTTTACTACATTTAGTAGCAACAAAGATATAATAATTTCATTAATTATACTCTTTATTATAAATCTTTTTAATCTAAAAATGAAAGATTTACTCTTATTCTCTCATAATATTGCTGATAATACTCATTGATTCTCTTATTAATATGAAGCTTGATTAAGAATTCATTTGTATATTTGCACAACATAAATCGATGTTTTAATTAAAAAATGAAGAAGCGAGTTAGGATTAAAGATATCGCATTAATTGCAGGAGTATCAGCCGGCACTGTTGACCGAGTGCTGCATAACAGAGGGAATGTGTCGGAAAAAGCGCGCAAAGCTATTGAAGAGGCACTTAGGAAAGTTGACTATAAACCCAACATACATATTTCAGGATTATCGTTGAAAAGAACATATGAAATTGTTGTTACCACACCACATGCTTCGGAGGGTGAATATTGGGAGAAAATTCATGATGGTATAAAAATGGCTGAAAAACATCATGAGAGTATTAATATTAAGGTTACATTTCTTACTTATGACCAATATAACATTTATTCTTGCCAGGATGTTTTTACGCAGGTTCTGCTTATGTCTCCGGATGCTGTTATTATTGGACCGACATTTAAGAACGAAACAAAAGATTTGGCTCAGATTTTAAAAGAGAAAGATATTCCTTTTGTTCTGTTGGATTCTTATGTTGAGGGTTGTTCACCGTTGGCATATTACACAGCAAATCATTTCACATGTGGATATTTGATGTGTAAACTTCTTATGTCATTAATTCCTGAATCATCAGAAATTGCTGTTTTGCAAGCTATTCGTATTGGAGATCAGAGGTCAAATACCGGTATGTTAAGAAGAGAGGGTGCTTTAAAATACCTGTCAGAACAGAGCTTAGGAAAAAAAATGCATACATTACCATTCTCTTTATATGATATGGAAGAAAACGAAAGAATTATGAAGAGTTTTTTCAATTCACATTCAGAGGTTAAAGGTATTGCAGTATTGAATTCAAGAGGTAACGTGGTCGCTGACTTGTTGAAAAAGTGCAATATTGATGATGTGAAGTTAGTCTCAATTGACTTGACCAATTCTAATGTGGAATCCCTTAAAAACGACAGTATTAGTTTTTTAATTGATCAAAATCCCGATTATCAGGCCTATATGGCCATGAAGACACTGCTCGAATACCTTATTCTTAAGCAGCAACCACAGAAGGTTAACTATATGCCGTTAAATATTGTTACTAAAGAAACGGTAGATTTACATCTTGATTTTAATCTTCTAAACAGAATTTAGAAGATGGATTATTAAAAACAATCTTATTTTTTGGTTGTTATAGGATAGTATGAGAAGAGAAAAAGTTAAATTTAAAAATTCCAGAGGACTATATTTGTCCGGCTCTGTTGAATTACCAGAACAAGCATCACCTAAAGCTTTTGCTATTTTTTCACATTGCTTTACATGCAATAAAAACCTGATAAATGTAAAATATATCTCTGAAGCATTAAGCGAAAAGAGGATTGCTACATTAAGATATGATTTCACAGGTTTGGGTGACAGCGAAGGATATTTTGCTGAAACTGACGTAGCTACAAATATTGATGATTTGGTTCATGCCGCAAAGTTTTTAGAAGAAAATTATGAGGCTCCAAAGTTATTAGTAGGCCACTCAATGGGGGGGGCTGCTTCTATTTTAGCTGCCTCCAAAATAGAATCGGTAAAGGCACTTACCGTTGTTGGAACACCGTCAACGCTAGATCATATTAGCAGAGTCTTTGTGGGCAAATTAGATGAGATAATGACTCAGGGGAGTGCAATGGTTAATGTTGCAGGGAGAGAGATGGAGATAGGAAAACCTCTCGTGGTTGACTTGGAAAAACATAGCATTAAAAGAACACTAAATAAGTTGAAAACTCCAATCTTGATAATGCATTCACCTGATGATGAAATGGTCGGGATCGATCATGCCACCAACATATTTATGGCTGCACGCCACCCAAAGAGTTTTATCTCTTTAGATGGAATTGATCATCTTATCAAAAATATTAAGGACGCACGGTATGTTGGGGGATTAATTGGTGAATGGGCAGTAAGATATATTTAATTAAACAAAGTTCTTACTATTTGTTTTTCTCGAAGTGGTGGTCGTCGTAGTATTTTGAAAAAGTGTGACCCCATCTAAATCCCAGTCTTCTGAATTCTTTTACAACAGGATGTGAAGGATACAACGTTCCGTTAATGGTTGTATCTAATGTGGCGCCATTCGGTTGATTGGGTTTGTCTGAATTTTTCCATCTAAGCGGATTAAAGCGTGGGTTGATGTCGATTGCCATGCCTGTTGCATGTTTCGAATATGAAACATTTCGATAGCAAAAGCTTGATGTGTTGTTATCATCCATCGACAGGCTGTCGTTCCAGTTATACTTGACCATAGGGATAACTTTTGCTATAACAAACTCTTTATCCAGCATAAACCTGAACATTTGCTTGATTTCATCTTCAATGGCTTTGTTGGTCATAATCTGACCTCGGTGAATTCTATCATCTGTAGACCTATACAAAACATTTATTAGTGTCAGTTCCTTTAATACAGACTCCGGTGCCTTACTGCCTGTTACTGCCTCTTCAAAGCTCAAATAAGAATCAATTATAATAATGTCTTTTACGACTTCGGATACCTTTATCTTGGAATAGTCCAATGGTTCTTCTATTGTATTTTCATTTGTGGTGCATGAGCATAACATTGCAAATACCCATGTGTACATCAAGAGTAAAGCAATTTTGTTAATCATTTTAGTTGTCAGTGTTATTGAGTTTAAGATAATTCTAAATCAAATTCATCCGAAAGTTTCTGTAATGCCGGATTTTGCTTCACCATCTCATTAAAAACTTCCATTGATGTCATTGGCTTGTAAACTGTCGTGTTTTCAGATACGTTTATTACCATATTAATATTATCATTGCCAAGCCTTTTTCGTAAAAACGCCATAAGCTTGTTGTTATCATCTAGATAATCCTTATTTAGATCGGTACTGACAATTACCGAAAAAGTGTCGTTGTCAATTATTTTCGGAGTGATTTTTTCCATGGTGTTTTTCAGCATTATTTCATCTTGAAGTCCCTCTGAGAAATAATTCCATGCACTGATAAGGTCTGCCTCAACAAGTTTATTGTTTAACTGTTGAGTGTTGTTTATTTGACTAGTTTGGCTTGATGCATTTTGTTGTTCGCTGTTTGAAAGTGAGGAAAGCGATACACCCATACCAAACTTCCGTTGAGGTTGAGTATTATTTTTAGGTTCAATGCTTTTTTTAATTTCCGGTTTTGGTTCCGATACTTCGTTTTGATGATTTTTTATAGCTTTAATCTCGATGTTATTTTCAGTCTTAGAGGGACTGTGAGAAGGCACTATAGGCTTTATGTCAATTTTTTTTTTATTGGTTGATGGCATTAGTTCGGTTTGGTTGTCATTGATTTGACATAATTTAATCAATGTGAGCTCTAATAAAAGACGCTTATTCTTGCTCAATCTATAATTTAAATCACAATCATTTGCAATTTCAATGGCCTTGTATAATGTCAGGTTACTAAACTGCTGTGCTGTGTTAATATAACGTTCTCTAATAGATGCTCCAACCTCGAAAAGCTGTGCCGTTACAGGGTCTTTACATACAAGTAAGTCCCTGAAGTGAGAACTTATTCCGCTAATAATATATTGTCCTTCAAACCCTCTGTTTAGAATGTCATTTAAGACAAGCAATGCGCGAGCAACATTGCCTTCCAGTGCGGCATCAGTTATTTGAAAATAATATTCATAATCTAGAACATTCAGATTCTCCACAACTGCTTTATAAGTGATATTACCTCCTGTAAAGCTTACTGTCTGGTCGAATATAGAAAGTGCATCACGCATTCCCCCATCTGCTTTCTGGGCTATAATGTTTAGAGCCTCCGGCTCGACTGTCACGCCTTCAGAGTCTGCAACGTATTGCAAATGATTAACAGTGTCTGATATAGTTATTCTGTTAAAGTCATAAACCTGACAACGAGAAAGTATTGTGGGTATTATTTTATGCTTTTCAGTTGTTGCTAAAATAAAAATAGCATGTGCGGGCGGCTCCTCAAGTGTTTTAAGAAATGAGTTGAATGCGGCGGTTGACAGCATATGTACCTCATCAATAATATAAACTTTGTATTTTCCTATTTGAGGCGGCACTCTCACCTGATCTATTAATGAGCGAATATCGTCTACCGAGTTGTTGGATGCAGCATCCAATTCATGAATATTATAAGAGCGTTGTTCGTTAAACGCAATACACGATTCACATTCATTGCAAGCCTCGTAATCGCTTGTGATATTTAAACAGTTTATTGTTTTGGCGAAAATCCTGGCACATGTTGTCTTGCCAACTCCTCTTGGTCCGCAAAAAAGATATGCATGAGCAAGTTTGTTGTTTGCAATTGCATTTCTCAGTGTAGTTGTAAGTGCTTCTTGACCAACAACTGATTTAAAAGTGGCAGGACGATATTTTCGAGCAGAAACAATGTAATTATCCATCTGGTTATACTATTTTAAGCAAGAGTTATTGATATGATGATATATCAAATATTGTAATTGAATGAGTGACAAATGTACGAAAAATATTCATTTTTTCAATTCATTTCAAAGATAGCATATGAGGTGTGGTATTTTTTTGTATTTTTACATTTCATTATTGATACTAATTATGATAAGATATTTGATAAAAACAGTAACTCTTTCTTTAATTGTCCTTTCGTTATTTTCATGCCTGTCCAGCAAAAATGCTTCAAATGAAAATGCTGATGAAGAACTTGTGTCGGATAACTATTTAATAGTACCTGATACATTTGTTCTGCCGGACATTCCTGAAGAGTTAACTAACCCTGACGCACGTGCTGATTACCTCGTTTTGCACTATTGGGATAGATTTGATTTTTCTAATTCAGATTTGATAGATAAACCAGAAATTACCGAACAGGCATTTGTTGATTATATTAATATTTTGAACTATGCCTCTTATGATAAATCTGTAGAGTCTTTAAAGCACACATTGTCCACGGCAGAAGAAAATAAAGAAATGTATATTCATTTTTGCTCATTGTTTGAGAAGTATCTTTATTCAGCAAACTCCCCTTTCAGAAATGAAGAATTTTATATTCCCGTATTGGAGAAATTGCTCAAAACGGATTTTTTTTCAGAAGAGCAAAAGAGCACCTACCAACTTCAGTATGATTTCTCACAAAAAAACAGGATTGGATATGCTGCCACCGACTTTGTCTATACATTGTCAAATGGAGAATCAAAAAAAATGAGTTCAATAAATAGTGAGTTTCTTATTCTGTTTTTTTCAAATCCGGGCTGCTCCACCTGTATGGCAGTTTCAGAAGCAATCGACAAGTCTGAACAGATAAACAGGGCTCTTTCTCACAACACTCCACAGAGAACGATGCTTACAGTCTTGTCTGTTTATCCTGATAATGACATAGAGGAATGGAAAAATTATTTGAACAGACTGCCTATCCGTTGGGTTCACTCGTACGATGAAGGAATGAAGATAACAAAAAACAAGCTATATGATTTGAAAGCTGTACCTACTATATACCTCTTGGACAAAAACAAAAAAGTGATTTTAAAAGATACGTCAATTGAAATTTTAGAGGCATTTTTTGATATGCCTTCATGAAAATATGCGTGATGAGATGATCCGAAATTATTTACATAAATTGATATTAAAGAAAAACTCAAAATAATTTATAATGAAAAACTTATTCAAAACTACAACTCTGCTGATTGTATCAGTATTATTATTGTCTTGTACTTCAGGTGCCGAAACTGCTAGTGAAGGAGAATGGATTCAGTTATTTAATGGGAAAGACCTTAATGACTGGACTGTAAAGATAAAAGGATATGAGGTTGGAGAAAACTTTGGTAATACCTTTAGGGTGGAAGATGGTTTGCTTAGGGTTAGTTATGATGAGTACGATGTGTTTAATGAAAGATATGGTCATCTTTTTTTCAATGAAGAGTTCTCTAGCTATAAAATTAGAGTCGAATACCGTATTCATGGACCTCAATGCCCCGAAGCTCCGGGATGGGCTTACAGAAACAGTGGAATTATGGTGCACGGGCAATCACCGGAATCAATGGAAATAGATCAGGATTTTCCGACTTCTATTGAAATTCAGCTTCTTGGAACTGATTCAACAATTGAACGAACCAACCTTAATGTTTGCACACCTGGTACAAATATAGTCATGAATAATGAGCTTATTTTAGATCATTGCATTAACTCATCGTCTGAATATTTTTATGGAGATGAATGGTATACAGTTGAGGCAATAGTCAAAGGAAATGAAGTTATTCATCATGTTTTCAATGGTGACACAGTGCTCACTTATTATGAGCCACAGCTAGATGAGCGCGATCATACCTTTGCGAAATTAATAAAACTAAACAATGATGATATTATGCTTCACAAAGGTACAATATCTCTGCAGAGCGAAGGCCATCCCATTGACTTTAGAAAGGTTGAAATACAGATTCTTGAAGATTGATAAAGAATAATAGAAGTTATCATATATGATAATTCTAGATTTAAACAATTTATATCACTTTGATATATCAATAATATTTGATATATTTGTGACATATACTTAATTACTAACTATTTAAAATTTAAGATTTATGGAAACTAATCAAGACTTAACCCCTATGCCAAGGATTGGCGACAAAGCACCTTCGTTCACAGCCAAAACTACACAAGGCGACATCAACTATCCAGATGACTACCTCGGAAAATGGTCAATCCTGTTTAGCCATCCCGCAGACTTTACTCCCGTTTGTACGTCAGAGTTCATGACTTTCGCAAGTATGCAAGACGAATTTGATGCACTCAACTGCCAACTGGTAGGGCTTTCTGTAGATGGACTATACAGCCACATTGCATGGCTTAGAACAATCAAAGAAAAGATTGAATACAAAGGTATGAAGAATATTGAGGTGACGTTCCCGCTTATTGAAGATATCTCAATGAACGTAGCGTCCAAGTACGGAATGATTTCACCCAAAGAAAGTGCCACGCAAGCGGTACGTGCAGTATTCTTCGTAGATCCAAAAGGAATTATCAGAACAATAGTGTATTACCCACTATCATTAGGTCGAAACTTCGACGAATTAAAGCGTATCCTTATTGGATTGCAAACAGCAGATGAGTTTGGAGTTGCACTTCCGGCGGATTGGCGTCCGGGTGACGATGTAATTGTTCCTACGGCAGGTTCTTGTGGTGTAGCACAACAACGCATGGATAGCAAAGAAGAAGACGTAACATGTTACGACTGGTTCTTCTGTACCAAAAAGCTATCTAAAGAAGCAGTAGAAAACGCACTGTATAAAAGCTAATCAGTTTAGTATTTTATGCTATTTAAATAGTGTTTAATCACTATTTAAACAGAACAAAAAATCCCGCTCTCAATGGTTGAGGCGGGATTTTTTAGTTATATATGTCCCGTCCTAGTATAGCGTTACACAAAAAGAAACGTTATGAAAGAAGAAAAAG
>CAYFUQ010000047.1:0-18359 GCA_964346415.1 uncultured Proteiniphilum sp. | reverse complement strand
TTAAAATAATGAAACTGAACAAATAATGGTTTATAAAAAGTGTATTTTTAACATATAATGCTGTTTTTAATTTACAGAAACAATTATTAGCGCACTAAAATCGATCAATTGGCGAAAACACAGCCTCACATCGGCTCTATTTTGAAATAAATTAAAAAACAGAGCCGATATAAAGAAAAACAGAAATCAAAACAAGATATTTATTAAGCGAAAGGTTAACTGTTTTCTATAATATTACATATTAAGCATCTCCAGAAACTCCTGCTCATTCAATATTTTCACTCCCAACTTCTCCGCCTGCTCCAGCTTCTTTGGTCCCATATTTTCACCTGCTAATACATAATTGGTGTTTTTAGAAATAGAACCGGTATTTTTGCCTCCATGCTGTGTAATCATCTTTTTATACTCATCACGAGAATGGAGAGAGAACTTTCCACTGATCACAATTGTCAATCCCGACAGCGTATCAGTGCGTAACGAGAGTACCTCTTCGCTTAATGCCATCTGTAAACCTGCAGCACGAAGTCGTTCTACAAAAGCCAGATGATTCTCATCATCGAAATAGTCTCGCACACTTTCAGCTATACGCTGGCCTATCTCATCAACAGACATCAGTTCTTCCAATGTTGCTGCAGCCAACTGGTCAATATCAGTAAATGCAGCTGCAAGCTTTTGGGCAACCGTTTCACCTACAAATCTGATTCCCATGGCAAACAATACCCGTTCATAAGGTACCTCCTTAGATGCTTCAATACTTTCCAGCAAATTGTTAGCACTGGCTTCACCCCAACGCTCCAGATTTACCAACTGTTCAAATTTAAGTTTATACAACGAAGATGCGTCCTCAATTAACCCTTTGTCGAACAGGAGACTGATAGTTTCAGGGCCTGTGGCTATGTTCATTGCACGACGAGCAACAAAGTGTTCTACTCGCCCCCTAACTTGCGGGGGGCAACCGTCGGCATTTGGACAATAGTGTGCCGCTTCTCCGGGATATCTAATCAGCTCAGTGCCGCATTCGGGACACCTGTGTGCAAAGCGAACCTTGTCGCCCATCATAAAACGTGCTTCCTTATCCACTCCCATAATCTTGGGAATTATTTCTCCACCTTTTTCAACAAATACCATATCACCCAAATGCAAGTCAAGAGCTTCTATAGCATCTTCATTATATAAGGATGCCCGACGAACTGTTGTGCCCGACAATAATACCGGCTCCAGATTAGCCACCGGAGTTACCGCTCCTGTTCGTCCTACCTGATACGATACTGACTCTAAACGTGTAACTGATTGTTCTGTTTCAAACTTGTATGCTATTGCCCAGCGAGGGAACTTAGATGTTGAACCCAGATTTCGCTGCTGACTTAGCGAGTCAACCTTAATCACAACCCCATCAGTAGCAACAGGTAAATGCTTTCTCTCTACATTCCAATATTTAAGAAATTCGAAAACATCTTCGGGAGACTTACATCTTCTAGTTGATTCTGACACATTAAATCCCCAGTTGCGGGCCATCTGCATATTTTCATAGTGGCTGTTCGTGGGCAAATCGTCGCCCAACATATAATATACATAAGAAGTCAGTTTTCTGGATGCCACTACACGCGAGTCCTGTTGTTTAAGTGTCCCCGATGCCGCATTTCGAGGATTAGCAAAAAGCGGTTCCTCTTGTTGCTCGCGCTCTCGGTTCAGTGCCTCAAACACATTCCATGGCATTAATATTTCACCTCGCAACTCTACATACTCTGGAATATTATCGCCTCTTAGAACAAGCGGCACATTACGAATTGTTCTCACATTAGCAGTAACATCATCACCCTGCCTGCCGTCACCACGTGTAACTGCCTGCACCAATTTGCCATTCTCATAATACAGAGAAATTGATGTCCCATCAAACTTCAACTCACACACCAGCTGAAACTCCTCGTTCAGTCCGCGGCTAACACGACCCAAAAAGTCAATCACTTCACCCTCTGAGTAGGTATTCTGCAGTGACAGCATCGGGAATCGGTGTTCAACCTGATTGAAACTTTTATTGATGTCGCTCCCCACCCGCTTTGTAGGTGAGTTGTCATCAGCAAACTCAGGATATTTAGCCTCCAGATCTGTCAGTTCCGACATCAGTTCATCGAACTCTCTATCTGAAATTTCGGGAGATGACAAAACGTAATATTTGTGATTGTGCCTGTGAAGCAAGTCACGCAAATGTTCTATTTTTTGTTTAATTGAGTTCATAGGATAGAAAGTTATGAGTTATGAGTTATGAGTTTGCGAATAGCAAGAAAATGCAAGGAGCCTGAAGCAATTATTAATTATTCACTATTAATTACCAAGCTGTACATGCACCTTTAGCTGCTGTTGAAAATATAGTTTTCCCTCCACCAGATGCAAATTACTATTGAGCTTCACCTTCAAGCCATTTCGATCCAGAAGTTTCACATACCAATCGCTGCGCAAATAGTTTCGTCCCTGAAGAAAGGGGGTTCCCCAATAAAGGTCATCCCCATAAGTAGCATTCAGTTTCATGCGCCTGCTACCGGCATAGAATAAATTTTGCATACCCAGACGTCGGTACTCCACTTCGGCACGAACCACCAGCCCTACAGGCTTGTAGTTTTCAGAATCAAATCTTCTGTCACGTTCGTATCCAGCCAAAACACCTGCAGCTAGCAGTCCATTTGCTATGTCGTTGTTATACACAATCCCCGAAGTAGCCTGAAGTTGCAGATTTTCACTCACACCCTCTCCTTCAATCGCCGGGTCGGTTAGCGCATGATGGTATAAATATGACTGGAAGTCTGCAAAAAACACTCCTTGCGTCCATCGTCCCGAAAATCCGAGCATAAATTGTTCATGGACGTCAGACGAACCATATCCTGTCCAATCCATCCACGCATCCACAAAGCGATGGTCATTTCCTATCCGCCAGTAAACACCCTGCACCAGCGGCACAAAGTTTTGGACAGAATCTTTAAAGAAGAAAGTGTTGTAATGCCCCAACACATCTTTACGGGGAAATGCACCTGCTCTGAATAACACTTTAGGCGTTTCATATTCATAGAAAGCAGTTATTTTCACTTTCTCTATTGCCTTCTTAGCTCCCGGAATCGTCAACAGCTTCACTCCTCCATTAACCGAGTGGTAATCTGACCAGCCCAGCTGCCCTGCAGGTGATATCCATATTCCATTCATAGTTCCCGACCATGTATAGTCTGAGTTATCAAACTCTACATTGTCAAAGAAATAATCAAGACCCAACTGCCAGCCGGGTTCTATTTTATTCAATATCTGTCCGTAAGTTACACTGAAAGATACCGAGATAAGAAATAAAACTACTGTTAGTATTGATGATAATCGATGATCTGCTAATTTCATTATAAAAGGTCAATATTTGAATCAGAACACAAAGATATACAAATAGCTTATATTGATTTTAATTGATTAGAGTAATTTATTTATTATCCAGGTATTGTTTTAGTTCAGGGTAAGCGTTCGGGTCATGTTCATCGAATGAAATATTGTCAGTTATAATATTATTTACATTCTCGACATGGCTTATGCTATCTACCAAAACACCAACATGAATGTTCTTTAATTCAATATTTTCCATTGGTTGTCTTGCATCTCCTTTCAGGTCGTAAATCACATTTGACGACTCGCACTCTATATTGGTAATATAAATATCACTGATACGAGTTATACGTTCTTCATAGGTGGGCACTAATGTTCTCCATTGATATAATACATCCATATCAATTTCAGCTACTCTGAGGGTACTCCCGGTTTTTATGTTATCCATATAGATATTCTCTATAAATCCGCCACGTCGGTGGTTGGTTTTAATAAAGAAAAGGCGATGAACATTGTTTGGAGCCGTACAGTCATGCATATACACATTTCGAACACCTCCTGACATTTCGCTTCCAACACCCAATAATGTGTGCCCTCTCAGGATTGTACAGTTTCTTATCACTATATTTTCGGTAGGGGTATCCAATCTCCATGCATCTTTATTTCTTCCGGCTTTAAGCACCACCGCGTCATCTCCCTGATCGAATATGCAATCTTCCACAAGAAAGTTCTTAGTCATCTCAAGGTCAATACCGTCGTTATTGTGTCCGTGGGCCTTCACACTAAGGTTTCGGGCTATTCCTCCATCTACCATATACATGTGGATAGTCCAGAACGGGCTTTCTTCAATCTGAAAACCGTCAAGTAATACATTTTCACAACGATTGAAGTGAATTAGATGCGGACGCAGATTACCTTCACCGTTGGTCATCTGCCGTTCTGCCACAGGCACATCAGTTGAAGCCATAGTGTAAAGTTCTTTCAGAGCTTCTAGATGATTAATAGGACGTGGAAACCATGTTTTCCATAACCCCATATGTGGCATTAACTTCCCTTTTCCCGTGATAGCAATGTTTTCACATTCAAAAGCATACAGTAAGGGTGAGTAATTATAACACTCCATACCCTCCCATGAGGTCATTACTGCTGGTAAATAGTCTTCAGGGTTATCCGTAAACCGAACTATAGCTCCTTCTTCCAAAAATAAATTCACATTACTCTTGAAATGAATTGGTCCGGTCAACCATTCGCCGGCCGGAAATACAACTTTTCCACCACCTGCTTTATTACATGCAGCTATGGCTTTAGAAATTGCGTCTGTATTGATTACCTCACCTCCCTCGAATGCACCGTACTTTACAATTGAAAATTCCCGATCGGGAAAAACAGGTTCATTTATTATTTCCATAGGAAAGGGTGCATTCACTTCGATACTTTTGTATGTTATTCCTTCTTTATTGCAAGATACAAAAGAGAGAAAGATAATTAAGACACTTAATTGACAGCTGTATAATTTAAAATTTGATTTCATGATCGTTAATTGAGGAGTTTGAAAAAAGCACTTCTTCCTTTTTCCATACAAAAGGTAGAAGTGCTTATATTATATTTTATAAGAAACATTCAAATGTTATATTATTGATTGGCAATTTTATCTGGTACTACATGTATATTGGTATTTTGGACTTAGGTTTAATGAAGATTAGTTCTTCAGATAAAAACTGCACTACAACACTGAAAGCTACAAGTTAAATAATCTTTTCAGATGTCTGTCGTAAATGTTTTCTTCTACACAAGAAGCAACAACATCAGCATATTTCTCCAAAAGATTAGTATAATCGGCTCCCATCTCAGCTGCAACTGCATATGCAACGTGTATCAATTGACGGAAGTTAGGATTATAGTCTGGATGTCCGGGAATATGACGAAGTGTATTAGCATACTTCTCACTGGTCCAGCCATTTACTTCTTCCACTGTTGGGAGTTTAGAGCTATCAATATCAATTACATCAGCATAGGGTGCACACAACTCATCTTTTCTGTTGATTGAGTTTGCATAAATTTTCTTTGTTAAATCAAGTGCCTCACCTCCTGCAAGAGCCAAACCTATGACTTCTTCCAGCCAGGTAGTCCCGGCAGTTTTAAGGTGCAAGCCCTTATTGTGTTTTGTAATTGTTTCAGAGATAATCGGATAAATAGAGAATTTGTCACTTCCTGAGTGAACGCTTAACTTCAATTCTTCCGGCAAACCAAATTCCTTAACAGCATAGTCAATTATTAGAACATCTTCTTCAAATTCTTTAGCGAACTGTTCCAAATCACCTACATAATCAACACCCTTATTAAAGCGACCTGTAAATTTCGGAGCAATAGTTTGAACCGGTACTTTTTTATCAGCCAGCATTTTCAAAATGAAAAGCATTTCAACCGGAGTTTGCGGAGACTCTACCTCGTCCATCGATACCTCGGTGATAAAATTACCAACTCCTTTTTCTTCTTTAAGGTGTTCATAAATTTCAGATGCCTGTTGAGTTGCTGCTAGAAATTTATTAGCAATATCTTCCAAAAGTTCTTTTGTAATGTTTAATGGCTCACTTATTCCTGGGATCTGCAATTCACCTGTGTACTTCTTACATGAAGCAATAAAAGAATCTATTTCTTCTTTTTTGCTTTCTTTCCCTATGAATGCAGCAACGTCAAGAGTAAAGAAATCGGAAACATCTATAAATGGTTCAACAGTACTTAAATTAATATGATCTGCATCTACAAAATATTGACCTTTATAGTTTAATGCTTTAACTGCATTATCTGCCTCTATTCTTGTGTCTGCGGGTTTTGAACCTACATAAATATGCTCTCGATTTGATTTATTCCAAACGGGATTAATATCTAAATTCCCTTTTTCGTTTGCTTTCATTATTCCGCTCAACTGAGCTTTGCCCTGGTGGGAAAAGCGATCACCCACACCTATACTATATTTTCCTAGTTTCATTGTTGTGATATTATATTATTTAAAAATTAAAAAAGTTCTTTGCGTTATAGTATGAAATATTCTCGACCATTTGTCCTATAAATTTCATTTCTGATACAGGCAGAAGTCCATTCTCCACATCGTCTCCTATTAGGTTACACAATATACGACGAAAATATTCGTGTCGGGGATAAGACAGGAAACTGCGTGAGTCGGTCAACATTCCTACAAATCGACTCAACAAGCCCAAATTAGATAGTGAGTTCAACTGAGCTTCCATTCCTGTTTTTTGATCCAGAAACCACCAACCTGAGCCAAACTGAATTTTTCCGGCAACAGATCCATCCTGAAAATTGCCTATCATTGTTGCAATCATATCGTTGTCCCTGGGATTGAGGTTGTAAATAATTGTTTTTGCCAATTTGTTGTCTTTGTCTAATTGATCAAAGAATCGACTCATTGCTTTTGCAACTGTAAAGTCACCTATTGAGTCAAAACCTGTGTCGGGCCCCAATTGATTAAACAATCGAGTATTATTGTTTCGGATTGCCCCATAGTGAAACTGTTGTGTCCATCCTTTTTCCCAATCCATCAGGGCTCCTTCATGTAGCATAGCAGATTTGAACTTCAGTATTTCTTCATGTGAAAGATTTTTCCCACCATATACTTTGTCAAAGATATTATCTATTTCTGTTTGTGTATATGGTTCTGAGTAAAACTCTTCTATTCCATGGTCAGAAAGTTTACAGCCAGCACTTGCAAAGAAGTCGTGTCTGTTTCGCAATGCATCAATTAAATCGCTAAACTTATTGATTGTTACTCCTGAAACTTCCGAAAGTTTCTCTACATAAGCACGATAAGCTACAGGATCTTCAACTGCCATAGCTTTATCAGGGCGCCATGTAGGCAATACCTTTATCTCAAAACCTTCGTTTTTCAATGCTATATGATGCTCCAGTGAATCAATTGGATCATCAGTTGTACACACAACTTCAACGTTATACTTTTTCATCAATCCACGGGCAGAAAACTCAGGAGTACGCAGTTTAGCTGTACAGACATCATAGATCTCTTTTGCCGTATCCGGATTGAGCAATTTCTCAACACCAAAAGCTGTTTTCAACTCCAGATGTGTCCAATGATACAGGGGATTACGCATTGTATTTGGAACGGTCTCGGCCCATTTTTCAAACTTCTCCCAGTCCGAAGTATCTTTTCCTGTACAATACTTTTCATTTATGCCATTTGTGCGCATGGCTCGCCATTTGTAGTGATCTCCTTCAAGCCATATTTGAGACAGATTGTCGAATTTATGATCACTTGCAATATACTCAGGGATTAAATGACAGTGATAGTCAATAATCGGCTGCTTTTTTGCATGGTTGTGATACAATTCTTTTGCCGCATCGGTTTGTAGCAGAAAGTCATCGTGAATAAATTTTTCCATTGAGTTTAAATTTGTTTTATTGAAATATCAAATACATGTTTACGTACACACTCTTTTAATACAATAATACTAAGAGTCTCCAAAATTACAATATTTATTTGATTTTCACCACTATTGGGTTATTTAATTTATCAAGCATTTCATTTATGCATTCCATAAAGTCATCTTTGGTCTTGACGGGATTCCAGTCCTGCTCCCAAGTAGGCATGAAGTAATACTCCGCAAAACCATCTTTTGGTTTTAGCACAACTATATGATTAAGGTCATCTTCCGCAATTTCTTTCAACTGATCTGTTCTGTAAAACACAGCCAATCCCATCATGTCAGAATTGAGACTTTGCTTTCCAAAGGTTGCGATATAAGACCAAATTGACTTATTATTTTCTTGTGGAAGAATTAGGTCTGCATTTTTGTCTTTAATAATTCCCGTGGTAAGATTGTCAATATCTTTGTCTGCCATAAGCGCCATATGTGAGGCACGATTACCTGCATCAATTGTTATAAGAGATTTCAAGTTAAATTTATCATTGTATGTCTCCCAGCCATAAAAGGTAGTCATCACCTGTGAACGGACTTTCCCATCTGCAGGAATATAACATGTTGCACTATCACGCTTTTCTACCCTTACTGCTTTTTCACCATCCCATGATGCTATAGAGCCCAAACCAAGTGCTCTGGCAACTTTCAGTATATCCATTCCCCAATCTGCCATATTATGATAATTATCATAACCATCCACACCTACAGCAGGTAGTGAAATCCCGGGGGTTTTCTTTCCATAAACATCAATCCCGTTTCGTTGATCCAGATAAAATCTAAAACCTGCCATGTCACTTTCCCAACCTGGGCCTTCATATTTTATATAATAGGCATGGTCCCGAAAATCTCCGTCAACTGTTATTCTGTTAGGCTTTACCCATGAGTATCCGCCTTCATATTTATTTCCTTCAAACTCTCCTCCAATTTTATGAGATAGTTCGGCATAAGTACGTTTGGGATAACTTTCGGCATTTCCTTTTCTAACTGTAAACGTTTTCACAGTGTTGCCATCTATCTTGTCAATAGGAAAAACTGCTTTTTGTATTCCATGAATATCTTCTACAACTTCCAGCGGTAACGCTTGTCCCGTTTCGGATATCACTTCATAAATCCCTAAAGGAAGTTGGAGCGCATCTGTAGTAATTTCTGCAAGAATGTTTTTCACAGTTACAGGTGAATTGTTCTCAACAATTATATTCTGTGCAAACAATGCTTGTGCAAATACTGAAAGCAGTGTTACTATAAATAATTTCAATAATAAATCGAACTTCATTTCTTGTTTTTTTTGATTACCCGTGTAAAATTATTCGTATTAATTCACACCTTATTATAACTTCATATTTCAATAATTACCACTATGATGCCTTAATAACAAATCACTTTTCAAATCCAATATTAAACTTCAGGAACTGATCTGCAATAACATACTCTGACAAATTTTCCAAGTCTTGTCTTAATATTTCTTCTGCGATAAAAGATGCCATTTGAGTTGCGCCAAGTTCAAGCATATGGGTATCATCCTCTATTCCGTCTGGTTTTACAGGATCAATCCCCGGCTCAACCCAGCGATAATAGGGTTTTGACGGCTCATCACCCAGCAATAACACCAAATCTCGTGAAGCAACATTAGCATCTATTAATGGAACAGACAAATCCCGTGCAGCCATCCTTGTAATTGCCGGATAAGCTTTCAATCTATCATCAACCAAAACTCTGTCTTTGAAAGTACGCATAACTATAGATGTTGCCAAAATAGGGTTAGCGTTCTTGCTACGAACATCATTTACAAACTTTGTAAGGTTCTTATAATAATCTTTGTGTGAAGCATGTCGCTCAGGACGTGTAGAAGCGTCGTTATGCCCAAACTGTATAATTACATAATCACCGGATTGCACTTCACTCAACAGTCTATCCCAACGACCTTCCTCGATAAATGTTTTGCTGCTCCTGCCACCCATTGCATGATTAACTACCTTCACGTCATCTGTTAAAAACTTATGGAGCATTTGCCCCCAACCTCTAATCAGTCCGTCTTTTTCTTTATATGTTTGAGCTGTTGAATCACCGGCAATAAAGATACGAACCTTTTTGTCAGGAGCTTGAAAAGCTAGTGACAAAAATATAACCACAGTAAAAAGTAAAACTTTTTTCATCATTTATTCAATAATATTTTTTTTGATTAATTTCCTGTATAGTAACCGGGCCCAATAATCCTGACGGAACAGTTTCCCACTTATCATAAAGAGTGTTTTTGTATTCTAAATCTACAAAATTTATCTCTTCAAAAATCCTCCATTCAACTCCTTTTCTGTCATACTCTGAGATCCTGTTTGCAGGAAGATTCGTAATATCGATTTCAAGTAAATTGCTACCCGTTCTTATGTAATCACCAATGTTTACTTCATATGGAACTGCAAATAGTGTTGCAATTTCCTTACCATTCAAATAAACACGTGCACTTTCCCTAACATCACCCAGGTTAAGTAAATATTCTTTTCCTTCATAATTACCTATATCAAACGTAACACTATATCTGGCTGTTCCCATATTAATTTTAGCGTTTCCATCAGGTAAATCCGTCCAACTGCAAAGAGAATCCAAGGCAAAGATACTAACAATTTGCGGTTCACTATCGATAAAACTGACTTTCCATCCTTCAGATAGTTTAATTACCTCCCCGGCCATTTCATAATAATCCCACTTTGGAGCTTTTACATCAATATTGGAAAACGTTTTCAATATAATTGATTCTCCGGGTTTCAGCTGCATATAAACTTCTACTCCATCACCCGCACTTCTTAATACCGCCTTTCCGCTCTCTCCATTCATCGGATTAAAAAACATGGCAGATTTTGCATCCACTGCCAATGGTACCCACATGTCAATTTCATTATCATCCAGCATTGTAAAGAAATAGTGATGACCTGTGTCATTTTCGCGTCTAATTAATTGTCCTTTAAGCTCTTTGGAAAAATACTCACTTTTAATTTTGGCTGAACTAAATAGCTCCTCATAATCACTACCTGTAATTACCACCCCATTGCCAACCTTATTCATTTCTGTTAAAGAGAAGTCTGCTTTGGGGAACCTATTTATTAATTCTGCCAAAAGCTCTTCTCTTTGTTCGAAATTAGACAAACCGGGCACATGCTCAGGGTACTGATCCACAAAAATGATAGTTGCACCATTATGCACAAGTTCAAATATTTTCTTCAAAGTATTTTCAGGAATAATTTTAGCCGCCGGCAGCACAAGTGCTTTATATGTAGTACCGCCACTTGTCTTTATAAGATTATTCTCAACGGTAGCGGACATGATAAACTTGTCTGAAATATAATCTACGTCTCTTCCACTCTCTCTGATTTGTTCAACGGTTTGGTAGAACTTAGGAAGTTTTTCTCTTAATCCATGTATTGCAAAAGCAAAATAGAAGTTATCTTGTTGTTCATGCCATATGTCATATACCGGAAAATATACCAGCAAATCATTATCTGGTTTACCATATTGCAGGAATGATTGTGTTCGTTCAATATATTTGAAAAATGCAGGTGAATCTCTCCATATTGAATTGGTAGGTGACATATTTACTGATGCGTAAAACAACCAGCCGGGCCATTCTGCCTCTTTTGGTGAATATGGTGAGCCATGAAAATAAACATGATTTACTCCCGAAGTAAATACCTGATCTATTTCTGTCTTACATTGAGATAATGATGTTCTGAAATGTTCAGTTAACCATGTGAATGTTTCAGAAGAGGTGTACTTTTTTCCTGCAACATGGGCAGCTGAACTAGCAAACTTCAGTGTCACAGGATCCCCATCGTTAATTCTGGTCAAACTATCCTTACGCAATCCCGGAATATCAAAATCTGTGATTCCAAAAATTTCACACTCCGGAACATCTACTGCAGCATATAAGTCCAGAATATTGGCGGGTGAACCATGAGCTTGATTACGAGTTGTAGCACCATTGCTGTTTGCCCAATAAGTCCATTGATTTGTGAAATTATTTAACAACATTTCCCCGATTGTTTCACGGTAATCAGAAACAACACGTTTTGAAATATCTGACTGCCCCTTATCGAGTAGTTCTGGTAAATATTCTTCTAATTTATAACCTCTCCTTTCGTAAAACTCATCTAACAGTGTCGGGCTCCAGTTTGCACCATATACTTCATACGAATCATTGAAGAAAGAGTTTGGATAGCTAATCCCATTTTGAGAAAATGCATTATCATATTTTGTCAGATAATTTCTCACAGCATCTTTATCAAAATGATTCATTACAAGCCCTACCCCTCCGGGTGCAGCTCGTTTAACCTGCTGACGTGTTTTACCAACAAACAATGCAATTAACTTCCAGTTACCTTCAGGAGATTGCCAGTTCAGCATTCCGTCATCAGCAACCATAGATGTGATATCTACACGCTCCCCGGTACTTGAGAACGCCATCAACTTTGATAAGTAAGAAATACCTATTTGTTTAGCATCACTTACCTCTATAATTAGCTCTATATCTTTTCCACCTTTTATTTCATATTCCTGAAAAATTGCTTTACTTGCAGCATCTTCAACGGTTACTTCCTGTCCCCCAAAGGGCCATCCGGTCCCGGTATTCATATCAACATTTATACCCAGGCGTTTTGCCTCCGATTCTGTATGTGCAAGCATCTCCATCCATTTTGGAGACAAGTAATCTATATTCCTGTCTTCTGCACCTTTTACTCCATATATCGGCGTTATTTCCACACTCCCAATTCCGGCATTTGCAAACTCCTCAAGATTGTAAGTCAGATTTTCCTTATCCACGGCACTGCCCAGCCACCACCAACGGGTTCCTGGTTTGCTTTCAGCTGTTGATTCTGGCCAGGCTGTATCATTTGAACCCGCACAGGTTATTAAAAAAAGTGATACGATATAAAATAATATTTGTCTCATACTATTCTTTAGTTTTTAATTCATCCGGTGCATCAATTGTTGTGAAATTAAGCGTTTCACCGGATTTAACAGTTAAGTTTTTAATAACATTCAAGCTAACTTCTTGCTCGGGATTAAAATGATGTGAATTCATATAATTCACAATTGAGTAACGCAGTTGCCTTGCTACTTTCCTTTCATCTAGTTTATTCTGAATATCAGCGCTACAAACCATTATTTTACCTTCTCCGATTTTTGCTTCAAACAGCATACCCAGTTTTCTGTTGATAAACCAGGTATCAATCGGTTGAACAATAGCCTGAAATTCAACAGGAAAATCAGTCATTTCCATTACCTGCTGATTGTGTGCCAGTTCCCACCACTGAACATTTGAGTGGAAATCTGTAGGAAAATCTTTAAATACAGGATGAAAGTCATTAACAAACAAACCTACAGTATGAGGAGGGCGCATTTTAAACCAAGAGGTGTTCCAAAAAGCGGGGGTCAAATGTTGTACTACTTCACTACCTTGAGTTATTTTACCTGCCAACTGCAATAACACCTTTCCACCATCATCCAATATTTTTTTTGCTGTATCATCAATTTCGTTACAAATGTAAATAGAAGAAATATCAACACTTGGAAGAATTGATGGATAAACCCAAAAGTCCCAATGATTTGAGATATCGCTGCCTTCTATCTTTACATCAAAAACAAACTTACTTGCTTTGGAAACATTGTTTAGAGAAAAACTCACCGTACCAATATTCTGACAGTTTCCAATTTGTATATCATGCTCCTGAAAACTTCCTGTATTTACGATTTTTCCAAACTCATCTTTAACACTCCAGCTTACTCTTGCCTCACTCAAAGGGCTATCTCCAAAATGAGAAACCTCAACCTTTGCTTCAAACTCTTCATCATTAGTGAACACAAATTTATCCATTCGCGAGAGCAAAACTGTCGGTGCACAAAACTGATTAAACTCAGCAGCATCGATATATCCTTTTTCTTCCCAGAATGCATTCAGCACTCCCACCAATGCTGTTCCTTGTCCGGAATAATCGTTTAAACTTAGCAACTGAAAACCGGCATATTTAGGTGTGCGAAGTGTCTTTTCTATTTCATGTTTGTAACACAAAGCCTGAAGTTTTCCTGAAGCCATAAGAAATTCAGATGCCAGCCTACCCATTCCTCTGTCATCAAGATCTTCCTGAAACAGCTCAAAGTTACGTGCTTTCATTACTCCTGTATATTTCTTTATCTCAGTAAAATCAGGGAAAACACACCATTGCCCTGTTTCATGAGATACAAATGGCTGACGCACTGTATCTATTTTGCTCAGATAGTCTGAATTGGATTCCGGTTGACGATTCCAGGCTAGGCCTCTTGCTCCTGCTTTCACATGATACTCGTTTTTGGGTTGCCATGCCCAGCTGCCACCAACCGAGGCACCCGTATATACTCTTCTACTATCTTGTTCTTTCCAAAAATCAACGAATTTACTAACCCAGGGCACCCAACGTCCGCGTGGCTCATTCCCAATGGCAAACATTGTGAATGAAGGATAATTTCCGTAATAATCAACTATTTTAATAGCTTCATCCCACAAATACTTATCTACAGGTCTGCCATCTCCAAGAGACGAACCGTGGTTGGGCCATGTAGGACCTTCTGGTTGCAAATAAAAACCTACTAAATCGGCCGCAATAAAAGCTGCTTCAGGAGGACAGTATGAGTGAAAACGCATATGGTTAAGTCCATAGTTTCTGCATATTCTGAATACTCTTTCCCACGATTCCACATCCATGGGAGCATATCCGGTAAGCGGGAAAACACAGTTCTCGACAGTCCCCCGCATCATTGTTTTTCTGCCATTAACGTAAAAATAGGTGTCTTCAATGCTGAAATCTCTCATTCCTAACTGAATGATTTTTTCATCGCTTCCCTTTTTGGAGTTCAGGATTATTTTCAACTTGTAAAGATTGGGATTAAACTCATCCCACAAAAGCATTTCCTCTCCAAATGGCAACTCAACATCCAAAGCCAGGCTATCGCCGGAAATTCTATACGATTTTCTAACCTCAGGTACTATATGGGTTGTCTCAGAATTGAAGCTCTCGGCACTTAAAGAAATCGTACCTGAAGATTTGCCTTTTAATAGTAATTTCACGAGTGCCTTTCTACCTTTCACATCGGGGAAAACCTTTGCATCGGCAATGTAAGAATTACCTGTAGCCTGAAGTTCCATTCTGCCAACAATCCCATTCCAGTTACCCTGTGTCTGATCAGTTATGCTGTGCGAGTCTTTGCCCACATCTATTTCCTTTGTTCTGTTGTCAATACGTATTGAAATAGTATTTTTCCCGGGTCTCAGATAATCTGAAACATCAAAAATGTGCGGAACACTTAATGAATTTTGAGTTCCAATCTCCGTATTATTTACCCAGACAATAGTCTCAGTGTGAGGCCTCTCTAAAAACAGAGTAATCCTTTTGCCATCCCAATTATCGGGAATAATAATATCTTTTTGATACCAGGCAGCGCCAACATAATATTTAACCGGCGTCAGCCAAAAAGGAAGTTTAAGATTGTCCGGATTTCTGAATTTCTCCAATCTTGGGTTAAAAAAGAAAGTACTGTCATATATACTGGCTGTCCATTCAGTATCGATGGTAACATTATCACCCTTATAATTCTCTGCCATTGAGCCGGGAAGAATGATGTTGTCTGAAAGCTCTTTTTCAAACCAACGTTCTTTTACTCCAATATCGTTCCTGTCTATCTGGAATCTCCATTTTCCGGATAAATTCAAGACCCCGTTTGATCCAAATAAATTTGTTGAAAAAGCAAAAACTACCAGAGTTGATATTAAATAAATATTTCTCCTCATTTCCTAAATGATTTTTCTTATATGTTTTGTAAATTAATTATTAGGTTTGCTCCAGACCTTAATCTGGTCCAGGATTACTCCTTCGTCTAAAGCTGTAATTTTAATAACATGGGGACCATTGCTGCTTAACTCATGTTTAGTTGTTTTCACGGCCTGGTTGGTAAGAACATTCTCTTTCCATTCCTCACTTCGTCCAACTGTTTTATAATCTATAACTTGCTCCTGTTCATCGTCTAGCGAAATAGCATATCTGATACTATTTCCCTCTACAGGCAGATTTGGCACCATAGAGACCTCAATCCACACCGAGTCAGTAATTTCAGTCTCAAACTTGTATGATACTAAACTATTCCGGGGAATACTAATAGCTTTACTTTGGTATCCAAGACCATGCATAACGGGTGACTCACCTTCGAGCTCACTATAATCCGAACCGTTAAATTCATATAGTGGGGTTGATTTCTGCAACATAGGTTCAGTTGCTTGTATTTGAGGGACCCGATCAAAAACCTCCAATCTCCTGGGTCTGGAATCAATAATAAGATTCCACTTCCCGTCCTCAAGAGAATTGTACTGTTCAGTTAAGGTTTCGATTGCACGGAAAGACTTGTCACTTTTTGTCCAATCTTCCATACCATGACGTGCCAACTGTGCATACAGATGTTTCTTATTCATCTCCGCAGCAGCCTTCACCGGATATTCTATCAATTGAAACCAACTACTTTTATTATTAGAATCAATGTGATTCGAAAGTGAATCTACCTTTTCAGATATATCGTTATACTGCTTAATTCTTGTCTTAATTTCATCTTCTGTCCACGGCAAGTCCTTTACCTGCTTTGAAATAGGGTCCCTCTCTTCGGTTCTTGTATTGCCCATAAATTCCGGCTTTCTGATGTATGCCAACCGATAATATTCGTTCATAACTGAAGTTAGATCTCCCGAATATTGTTTCCCAAACTCACGCTCCAACCATCCCGTCAAATGTGCTTGCAGACCATCTATGTTGTTTTCAATGGAGTTAATATCCCATGCCATGTCAAGGAACATCTCTGTGTTATACTCTGCTGGCTTTATATCTCCAACATTTAATATCCACATTTTTTTCGCACCTTTGTCGTATGCCAGTTTCATCTGGGTATAAATCAAAGCCGGATGTGCAGTTGACAACCATAGATAGTCGTGCGGTCGCCCCCAATACGAAACATGATAATAAATACCATTGCCTCCTTTGCGATTACGTTCTGTTTCATTGGGGAAATGACGTATATAACCATAGTTATCGTCAGTCCACATCAAAGTCACATCCTCAGGCACTTCCAGTCCGGCATGATACACGTCCAATACCTCTTTGTAGGGTATAAAAACCTGAGGAACGCTCTCTACATTATTACTGACGTATTCTTTTATCAAGTTTCTTTGGTCAATAAATATTTCAGAAATTGCATTACTTTGTTCCTCAATTGTGTTTGCACCCTGCATTTTACCATCATGCACTCCTCTAATTCCGAGCGTATAAATCCCATCAGATCCGGCTACGTCGCTTACACGCTCTTCCCAAAACTTAACAACATTATCTCTGTTGTTTACATAATCATATTCGCCTTCGCCTGCTATTCTCCATTCCGCATTTGTGTTGCGAAGCATTGGCTCGCAATGTGAGGTGCCGATAATTATCCCATACCTGTCTGCAACTTCTTTATTACCGGGAGTAAGATAAAATGCTTCTGAACAATCATGCATGGCAGGCCAAAAAGTGTTGGCACGCAATCGCAACAAGAGTTCAAAAATGCGGGCATGTGTCTTTGGTCCTATTCTTCCCTTTACATCAGTCTTTTCGTAGTTCAAACTGCTCCAGGGCATCATTCCCCAATCTTCATCATTGATAAATATACCCCGATACTCAACCGATGGCGACTGAAATGTGACAAAGTCTTTTGGAATAACCACCTTGCCTTGTTTGGAAGGTTTTGAGTCCGCCCACCACTTCCATGGAGATACACCTATCATACGCGATAGTTCTAATACACCATAAGCCGTTCCACGTTTATCACTTCCAAGTACAATAAGCTTTCCTTTCTTTATAGATATAACAAATCCCTCTTTAGTTTGAGTGAGTTTTTTGACTACTCCTTTATCAACATACTTCTCTGCTTTAGAACCATTACCCAATGTACCAACAAAAATATTTCCCGATTTTTCACTTACTATAATTTCAGAATCAAAAACTGCTCTATAATCATTTGAGTACATTTCCAAAGCTGCTTTCACAACATCTGCCTCCGAATTACTGCATACAATTCTCTGTGTTTGCCCATGCTTCCAAACAAAGTCTTTTGCAAAAAGTGAAAACACACTTAATTGTAAAACAATGAGAATAAATATTTTTTTCATATTGATATTTAAAAAAACAAATTTGTTGATTTACCGAATGTACTCCAAAAAATCAACTTCAACAATCCTCAGTTCATTACCTGTCTTTTCGCCTCCCTCTGTCTTAAGCAAATCTAATTCGCTGGCAACAGGTTCTGCCACTTCCACTATCTGACTAAAGGCATCGCTCTCTTGTGCCGCACCTTTCAGTCTTATCGTTATTAAATCAGTTTCAACAGGTTTTACTTTCAGATGTATATAGCCCAGACTTCTCTCTGTGTCACCACTCCAGATCATCTCATCACCTGCAAATATTTCAAGAGGATAACTTCTGCGACGCCATCCGGTAAGTTTAAGACTCACTTCTTCAA
>CAYFUQ010000046.1:0-18698 GCA_964346415.1 uncultured Proteiniphilum sp. | reverse complement strand
GATAACAATGAAAACAGTATTGATTACCGGCGGTTCCGGTTTGGTGGGACGCCGATTAACACAATTGCTCAAACAGAAAGGTTACGAAGTGATATGGCTGAGCCGCGACCGACATGTCAGAGGTGAAACTCCCCGCTATCGGTGGGACTATCGCACCGGTGATATAGATACCGAAGCAATCGACCGGGCAGATATCATAGTGCATCTGGCAGGCGCCGGCGTAGGCGACCGTCGCTGGAGCGTTGCACGCAAGAACACTATCGTAAACAGTCGTGTGCTGACCGCTAAACTTCTGTTTGATACTATAAAAGAGAGAGGCAAAAAGATTGAAGCCTTTATCTCCGCCTCCGCCATTGGCTACTACGGCAACAAAACCACAGACAGGATATTTACTGAAGAGGATATCCTGAACGAACCTGACTTTCTTGCCACCACCTGCCGGCAATGGGAAGAAGCCGCACAGCCCTTTGATGAGATTTTGGGTATCCGCACCGTCATTGTTCGCACCGGATTTGTTATTTCCAAAAACAGCGAAGCACTCAAAAAGATGGTCATCCCCACCAAAATGGGTCTCGGTTCGCCCATCGGCAGCGGTCGGCAATACATGTCGTGGATACAACTCAACGACCTCTGCAGAATATATATCAAAGCCATCGAAGACACCTCAATGCGTGGAGTCTATAATGCCGTTGCCCCCGAATATATTCGCAACCGCAGCTTTATGCGCCGACTGGCACGTACGCTCCGCCGCCCCTTCTTTATGCCGAACATTCCCTCATTCGTAATGAAGTTGGTCATGGGTGAATCTGCCGGCCTCATTCTTGGTGGCAGTCGCATCAGCAGTGACAAAGTTGTGGCAGCCGGCTACGACTTTAAATACAAAAGCACCAAGAAGGCCCTGCGCGCATCGGTTGATGCAATAAAGAGGGAAGAGAAGAAATTGAGAAGGTGAGAATTTGTTTCTAATTTCTTTACCGCCTATGCCCCGCTTTTGCATATACTTTGTATAACGTGAGTTCGATATAAGAAACACGCTTGAAAATTAGGAATATAGCAGAAAAATCAGTAATTTTATAGTGCTGAATTACAAATAATTAATGAAATTTCCGCTATGATTCCCAACGATAAAGTTACAGAGATTTATTTTATAATCGATGAGTTTTTCAAAGAATTTGACACCATCATACGAGAACATTCTTTAGAAAACCCAAACACAAAGAAAAGAAACCGTAAATTTACGATGTCCGAAAGTGAAGTGATGACTATTTTACTTTTATTTCATTTCGGTGCATTCAGGAACTTGAAAAGTTTTTATGTGTTCTACGTTCAAAAGCACATGCAGAAAGATTTTCCGGCAACCGTATCCTATAACCGCTTTGTGGAATTGCAACGAAAAGTGTGCATTCCATTGGCTGTCTTTGTAAAGATGATGTGCTTGGGCAAGTGTACGGGCATCTCTTTCATCGATTCCACGCCTCTTCGAAGTTGCCACATTAAACGGGAGAAACAGCACAAAACCTTTAAAGGAATTGCCGAGAAAGGACAATGTTCCATTGGTTGGTTTTACGGATTCAAGCTTTATTTAATCATCAATGACAAGGGTGAGATTTTGGACTTCATTTTAACCCCCGGCAATGTGGATGACAGAGAACCACTCAAAAGTATGGACTTACACAAACGCATCTTCGGAAAACTTTTCGGGGATAAAGGTTATATCTCAAAAGACCTGTTTGAACAGCTTTTCTTAGACGGAGTGCATTTGATTACCAAACTGAGAAAGAATATGAAAAATGCCCTAATGCTTCTACAGGATAGGATTATGCTGCGTAAAAGAGCATTAATAGAATCCGTGAACGATGAATTGAAAAACATGTGTCAAATAGAACATACCCGTCACAGGAGTTTCGACAACTTTGTAATAAACATTCTTTCCGCCTTGGCAGCGTATTCATTCTTTCCTAAAAAACCTTCGATTAATACAAATACAGACATTATAGATATAGAAAGATGGAGAGCCGCTTAGGCCGAACTCACGTTTGTATAACTTTGTATTAAACTATAAAGTAGATTCACTTATGCGTATTGTTCACCTGTCTGACACCCACAATCAACACAACTAACTCTCTCATTTACCCGAAGGAGACATCATTGTGCATCCCTACTGCGTCAAGGTGTTCAAGCAGCGCTGGTATATGATTGCCTTCAATCCATTAAAAGATAAAGTGTTAACTTATTCCTTAGATCGCATTCAGGGTATTTCCCTCACAGATGATACATTTCTTTTCCCTGAAGATTTTAACGGAGAGCAGTACTTTCACGACAGCTTTGGAATCATCGTCCAAGAAGAGCTGCAAGCAGAAAATGTACTGCTTAGGGTGCGCCCCGATAAAGCACAATATTTCGAAACACTCCCTCTGCATCACTCTCAGCATATCGAAAAGGCCGAGTCCGACCACACCATTTTTGGTTATTACCTGCGCCCAACGTTCGATTTTATTCAGGAAATATTATCGCACGGTGCCGATGTAGAGGTGCTGAAGCCCCAATGGCTTAGAGAGGAACTCAAAAAGATAATCATCCAACAGCTTCAGGCTTATCAGAAATAATGACAATCTTGCACTCCCCCTCAATTTACCATTAGGAGAGATTTTGTGTCGGTTTTATTGTCATCTGACATAACTACCGGTCACTTAGTGTTGGCTACTTTCCTAACTTTAGGTAGTCACCCGTCACCACCTGTTGGTTACCTTCCTAACTTTAGGTAGTCACCCTTCACCAGATGTTGGTTACTTTCCTAACTTTAGGAAGTCACCCGTCACCACCTGCTGGTTACTCTCCTAACTTACGTATTCACCCGTCACCAACTTTTGGTTACTTTACTAACTTTAGGTAGTCACCCGCCACCAGCTGTTGGTTACTTTCCTAACTTTAGGTAGTCACCCGCCACCACCTGTTGGTTACCTTCCTAACTTTAGGGAGCTACCCATCACCACCTGTTGGTTACTCTCCTAACTTTAGGTAGTCACTCTTGAGCAACTGTTGGATACCCTCCAAACCTTAGGTGGTCACTCTTGAGCACCTGTTGGATACTTTCCAAACTATAGGATTACACAAATACGCACTCGCATGCATAGCATCGATAATGTGCATTGAAAATGCGAGGGTCGCAAGCTGGTAACTTTTTTCAGTTTTCCAACTTGGGACCCTCGCAACTTAATATCTTTTTTTGGTTTCCGGACTTGCGACCCTCGTAATCTGTTATGTTTTTTCTTTGTTGTAGCCTGCTACCCTAGCAACCACATGCAGTTTTTATATTTCCCAACTCACGACTCTAGCAGGCTGATGCATTTTTTTCTATTTCTAACTTGTAGCTCTCGCAACCCATATCCTTTTTTGGTATTTTAAACTTACGATGCTCGTAACTCGATGCACTTTTTTGTTTTGTAAGTTTGCGACTCTCACAAACTCTTTACTTTTTGCAGTTTTCTAACTTGTAAGCTTCACAATCTGTTACCTGCTTTTGGTTTTCTGTCTTGCGACCCTTGCAGCCTTGAAAAGTTTTTCGGTTGTTTACCAATTACTCGCCTACTTGTGTGTTGTATGCAGATAGTCAGTAGGTTGCGTCGGATTGTTCGCAGTTGTAAAGGTAGTAATAAAGTTGAAAAGAGCAAAGTTTTTCGTCATAATTATAGAATGAAAAGTTTATTCGTGTGTTCACCTTTTTCCTATCGCTTTGCATAGTATAACTCTGACCCCATCTTTTTAACTCACTCAATGGTTTAGTTTATCGTTTGAATGGTTATCTTTGTGCATACAAAGAAGTAAAAGCTTAAGGAACACCAAAACTGTATAAATGGTAAAATATAAATACATATCTGACATATTAAACTTATTTCTCGATGGAGATAGTGAAGGTCTTTCAGCGAGACAACAGCTACCATTATAATCCTAAAAATCGCTCTCAGTTTTTTCTATAAAATCCAGCTTTATCAACTCCCACTCTTTACCCATAAGGCAAATTGGGCTAATATCCTTATCTGCTAATGAGAAGTTTGTAAAGTTTTTAATGATTTGATTTCTGTCGTGCGTGTACTCATATCGCTTTTTGTGGAGTTCAAGCATTTCATTAATAGTGTACGTGTTGAGTAATTCATGTAAGTCCCAAAAGTCTTTTTTTCTTCCTATTCGTGATACAACATCTACTTTCATTGCTGTTACATCATCCAAACTTGCAATGCGTATATTGTCTATAATATCGCAAGGGTCGTTTATTTCATCATGATAAAACATATCCACTTTTACACTATGTTCTTCTGATTCTCCAATATAATAAGAGCGTCCAAAGCCAACTATATTTGTTGTATCTGTACAATAATAGTATGGGTATTTATTCTGAAAGAAGTTTTCAAAAATAGTAAAGTCGAGACTATTGTATGGGGCATTTGTAAAAAGGTCTATGTCAACCGACTTTCTATGACCCATTCTCAAGCTGAGTGATGTTCCGCCTACCAAGAGAAATGAGGCGAACATCGTCTCTTGCATGATATCATTAAGAATACTTTGTAGTAATGGTGTTACGGTTTCGTAATGAAGCTTTAGGACTTTGTGATCATTCATTCGGTTAGTTGTTTTGTTTCTTATTTTTCGCAATGTATTCTTCCTGCAGCTCATTTACAGACATACCATAAAATCGTTGAATCTCTTCAATCTCATTTTGGCTTCCTCTTTCCAAAACCCTGGAAACAACGGCCTGTTTATATTTCCCCCAATTGATGCTATCAAAATCTGCATCCCAAAAGAGGGATTTTCTGATGTTGGGAGGTGTAGGGTATTGGTCTGCCAGTAGTTTGTCTTTGTGCTGTTTTATTTCATAAAATGATTGGAGGATTAGCAGAAAGCCTTCTTCGTATTGCAGTATGGGTTCTATCTTTAAGGCTTGTGCAATGGTTAGATTACGTTTGCCCCCAATAATCGCATTTATGGTTTGATAGGGAATGCCGGTCTCCTCAGCCAAATGGCGTTGGGTGATATTTCTTTTCTTCAGCTCCCTTTCTATTACCTTGCCGGGATGAACACCTTTTAGTATATTGATGCGATTGTCCATATCATTGCTTTGATACAAAGATATGAATAAATAAACAAAAGTGTTTATATTGCAATCACTTTTTGATTGTTTGTTACCCAAATTAGATTCTTCCCCTTATATCACCCCCTTAATCCACTTCAGCATTTCTTCTAGCGCCCGCGGCGAAAAAGTCTGTTCTATCTGTCCGTATTCGGTGGGGAGACCAGTTGTTGTTTCCTGAAACAGGTGATTGAGTCCTTCCAGTTCCACTATCTTATACTTTTTGTTCTTTGCCTGCTTAAGGGCTTCTTCGATGGCTGAAAGGTTTTCTTTGGCAGATACTTGCAGGTCGAGTGAACCGTTGAGTGCCAGGACGGGAGTTTTCAGCTTTCTGAGCACGGTTGCAGGGTCGTGTTTGATAAAGTAACGCACCCATGGCTTTTCAAACTGTGCAAGCATGGAGGTTTTTAGTTGCTCTACGTGTGCTTCGGTTATCCCTTCCAACAGAGAATTGTTTTTGGTATATGAGTCAAGAAACTCGTTCACATTATCTTTCCAATTATCATCATCGGATTTCAGAATTATATCATAGAAAGCTCGATTTATTTTACCGGTCTGATCCAAAATTTCGTCGGGAACTCCCGAGGCTTTTGCAATAGTGCGTGTCTGTTTCATCAGCAGTTCATCGCCACGCACACCTGTGCCGGCAAGTAGTACAATGAATGACACTTTCTTGTTGCGCTCTGCCACTATTGGTGCAATGATTCCGCCTTCGCTGTGACCAATCAAACCAACTTTCTTTTTGTCTATATCATTTCTGCTCAACAGGTATTCAACTGCAGCCTCCACATCGTTTGCAAAGTTTTCGCTTGTTGCCGAGTCAAAGTCTCCGCCTGATTGTGCTGTGCCTCTATCGTCGAAGCGCAGTACACCAATACCGTTGCGTGTAAGATAGTCGGCAATTACCAGAAAGGGTTTGTGTCCCATTATCTCCTGGTTTCGGTCTTGTGCACCGCTGCCGCTAATCAAAACCACTACGGGATGCTTACCTTTATCTGAAGGCAGAGTGAGAGTTCCTGCCAGTGTGATTCCCTCTTTTTTGTTCTCAAAAGTCAGGTCTTCTGTATAATAGGGGTAGGGTTCTTGAGGTTCTTGCGGACGATTTGGAGGTATGGGTTTGTCCGCAGTTCTGTTTAGGGTGAGTGGGAAGTTCATCCCTGACTGGGTGAATTGGCCTTCTATCTTATCGACGTTTAATTTGCCTGAGTAGCTAACACCCAGGGTTTTTATTGAGATGTTGAATCTGTTATTGTCAAAGCTCACCTCATCGCAGGGAATTCCGTATGCTCCCTGGTCGGGGCTGTCCATTGTGACGGAATAGCCAAGTTCGGTTATGTCAATGTTGAAAACAATGGTCAGCTCTTTGTTCATTACGTTTAGCTTACCGCTCCACACACCAACAATGTCTTGTGACGATAGCGATAATGCAAACAGAGTCAGCACAAAGGAAAAGAGTAGTTTTTTAATCATGGCGCACACGGTTTTAGAGTGTTCGTTATTTCTTAATGATGTAAAGATATAACAAACATCTTGATATCATCTACATATTTCCTATTGTTTGATAAGCGGGGCACTTTGTTCTGGCCTCCCGATTTTTTACGATGCTTCATCCATCTGTAAAAAATACCCGGAGGTACTATCTGTATCATGGGTTTTGATAGTGACAAGTCGTTTGTGCGCTTAGCCTCGTAGTCTGAGTTTAATTTCTTCAGATTCTTATCGAGATGCTCGGAAAAGAGTTCAATATTCTCCGGACGTTGTTCAAATTCGATAATCCACTCATGAGCACCACCCGATGTTTCACTAAAATAGACCGGTGCTGCCGTGTATTCCAATACTCTTGAGTTTGTTGCTTCGCATGCCATTTGCAGTGCCTTGTCGGTGTTGTCAACAATTAGTTCTTCGCCAAAGGCGTTGATAAATTGTTTGGTTCTGCCTGTTATTCTGAACAGATGTGGATTGGTGGACGTAAACTCAATGGTGTCGCCGATTTTGTAGCGCCATAGGCCACCGCTGGTGCTAATCACAATGGCATATTGTTTTCCGACTTCCACTTCATGTAGTGTTATTGCCTTGGGATTTTCACTGTTCCATTCTTCTGCAGGTATGAATTCGTAGAATATTTCATTATCGAGTAGCAGGAGCATATCTTTTGATTCTTTTGAATATTGGATTCCAAAAAAACCTTCAGATGCATTATAGGTTTCCCAATATCTCATATTTGGTATTCCTATGATCTTTTCATATTGTGTTTTGTATGGAGTGAAACTAACGCCACCATGAAAGAATACCTCCAGGTTTGGCCACAAATCGCTAATGGAGCGACCACTGTCGGCAATCACTTTCTTGAGCAGAACCAACATCCAGGAGGGAACGCCAAGCAGTGCGCGGATATCTTCTTTTGCTGAGTATGCGGAGAGTTTCTCAAGCTTTTCTTCCCAGTTGGGTATAAGGGCGATGTTCTGTGGTGTTCTTGAAAATTTTGTTGCAAAAGGGAGGTTCTTCATCAAAATGGCTGATATGTCTCCGGTGAAGATGTCTCCGCCAATGTTGTTTATCTGTTGGCTGCCTCCAATCACTAATGTTTTGCCAAAAAGATATGATGCATCAGGATAATTGTTGCCATACAGGCCAAGCATATGATGGCCCGCTCTGTAATGACCATTCAGCAATGACTCTTGTGTTACAGGTATATATTTGCTTTTGTCTTCGGTGGTTCCGCTTGACATGGCAAACCATTTCACAGGGCTGTCCCAAAGCACATTTGATTGTTTGTCAATTATTATTTTATCCAGATAGGGTTTCAGGTTTTCATAATCTGCAATAGGCACCTGTGTTTTAAAATCTTTGACCCCTTTTATTTTCTGAAATTTATGTTCTGTGCCAAAGAGGGTATTTGCTCCATGTTTTAGCAGATAACTTAAAGTTTTTTCTTGTGTTGAAAGCGGGGATTCAATAAACTGTTCTATTGTTTTATAGTAGGAATTAATAAATCGCTTAACAATATGCTTTGCAATAATCATTGTCTATAAATATTTATGGTTGAACTGTTTGATCTGTTATTCATTCAGGTGCTATGCGGATTAAAAAACTATGAGCCTGGAACAATTAAATATCTTTATGCCCCAAGAGTTGCTTTAGCTGTCAATTCTGATAAAGTCACCACTCATTGTAAACTCCAAATCCAAGTCGTTGTTCAGCTCCACTTGTTGGTTTTTGCCGTCAAGCTCCCAGCCTACTATGTAGTTGTTCGGATAGTTGTCCGAAACGTATTGTTTAATTTTTGCAGGAATCACACTGTCTGGTAGCTTTGTCACACCCTCAATGTCGATTATTTCTTTCTTACGGTTAAACTTCAGTTTGAAATTGCCTTCCAGCATCACTTCGTAGGTTTTTGTGAAGTCGTCCAACTCTATTGTGGATTGTAGTATTTTGGCTTCCGGAAAGTGAGTTGAAATATAGCTGCTGATTTCAGCGGGTAACTTGTCGTTTGATATGATCTCTTCTTTGTCGCAACTGCTAAAAGCAAAAAGAGAGGTGGCGAGCAAAGTTATTGCGATAAAAATGTTTTTTGTTTTCATAATTTATATATATTGAATTATTTGTGGCTACTCTTTTTAGGATTTTCGCCTTCTCCATTATTTATTTTCTTAGTCGGGAATCTTACTGATTATACCTCCATCAGGATTGAAGGAGACTTTCCATTCCTCATTGAATCTTTTGAGTTCAAGTGTGTATATAACTGAGTTGCCTTCTGAAATCCTTTTAACGTCACTTATTCGATATCCACCAAAGTCTGTGTTGATTTTTTTAATAATCTGTGTGGGGAGTTTGTTTTTTGATATTTCTTCTTTGTGGCGTACTATCTTTCCCAGGTTATCAAACCAAACGGTGTGATCGTTTCTGCGTAATCCCGTTTCAAATTCCACCTTGTAGATGTTTTGCTCCATTTTCCATTCTACGTCATAGGTGCGAGGAAAGTGCTTGTGAAATGAGTTGATTATAACTGATGGCACATCTCTTTTGTGAATCTTTTGTCCGAATACTGTTCCTGTCGTCAACAGAATAACAATGAGTGTAACTAATCCTTGTTTATTCATTTTCCCTTCATTTAAAATTATGGTACAAAGTAAATACCCAAATCTGGAAACATTTGGGAAAAAGGAGGCAGTTAAGAAAATTGTGTGTTATTTTTTTAGATTTATCTCGAAACAGTGCCGGTTTTGTTGGTATTTATATGTAATGGCGAAACCATGTAGGTCGCAAATTGCTTTAACAACGGAAAGCCCCAAGCCTGAACCATGGGTATTGTCTGATTTGTAGAATCGGGTGAATATTAATTTTTCATCTAATGGCTCGTTATTGCTTGAGTTGCAAACTGTAAATCGGTCTTTTGACAATTCTATTGTAATGGAACCACCTGATGGATGGTTGTGAAAGATGGCATTTCTAATTAGATTCGAAACAAGAATGTCAGCAAGTGCGGGATCTGTTTCAATAGTGACCCGGTCTCTTTCCGTAAATGATACTGAGATGTCTCTAAATTCTGCCAGGTCTTCGAAGTCACTTAATATTTGTTTAATGATGTCGTTGAGTAAGACATAAGCAGAGTTTGGGAATTGGCGGTTTTCGATTTTTGATAGCAAAAGCAGTGACTTGTTGGTTTTGACCAATTGCTCAACTATTCTTATGGTATCACTTATACTTTGTGCCTGTTCATCATTTAGGTTTCCTTTTTCAACGAGTAGCTCTAGTTTGTTTATAACTATGGCTAAAGGTGTTTGCAGTTCGTGCGATGCATTTCCAATAAACTGCTTCTGTTGGTCAAAGAGTTCAGTGTTGCGTTTTAGAAGGGTATTTACGGCTATCTCCAGATCATTGAACTCTTTAGTTTTAGTTTTTATTGATATTGGGTCTTTGTTCTTGTCAAGATTATAGGATTTTAATTGAGACAGCAGGGCATAAAATGGATTCCACAATTGTTTTAGAGTGATGTTGTTTATCAAAATCATTGTTAAGAAAAGCAAAACAAACAGGGTTAAGATATTCCATAAAATATGTTCTGCGAGATCATCTTCTTCTATCATGGAGTAGACAACCTTAAGTTCGTAATAATTGCCGTCTGTCTCAAATGCAGTTGTTAGCATACGCATGGGCTCAGGCTCCGGGTATGGGTCGTTGGAGTCTTGCATATACATTACTGTGTCTTTATAACTGTCTTTTTGATATTGTGCAGCATCAGAGCTGATTTGTCTTATTGCAAAAAAACTATCGTCAAAATCCTGGTTGTCAAGAATGGTTGAGTCTGATTGTACTTGATATACGATCTGACGTTTGTAGTTGTCTAATCCTTCATCAACACTCGTTTTTATTTCACTATAAATAGTGAAATAAAATATTAAAGCCCATAATCCAATGACAATCATCATTGGGATAACAAGAAATTTTATGGACTGGTTGAGAAGTTTCATTTTTCAGTTAATTTGTATCCCATTCCGTAAACTGCCTCAATCTCGATATTGGCGCTTGCTGTTTGAAGTTTTTTGCGAAGATTTTTTATCTGGTAATATATAAAATCAAAACTATCTGCCTGATCAATGTTGTCTCCCCAAACATGTTCTGCCAAAGCCGTTTTTGATACTAATCTGTCCTTGTTTAGAAGAAAATAGGCTAGCATGTCAAACTCTTTTCTGTTTAGTGATACATTGTTTTCATCAATAATCAGGGAGCGCTCATCGGTATCCAGGATGAGGTTTGCAACTTCAATTTTGCTCTTGCCGCCAAATGTTTTTCTTCTCAACACTGCTTTTATTCTGGCATTGAGTTCTGCAATATGAAACGGTTTTGCCAGGTAGTCGTCTGCTCCAAGATCTAATCCCTTAATTTTATCGTCAAGTGAGTCTTTGGCTGATATGATAATTACGTTTGATGGTTTGTTGGATTTCTTGAGTTTCTCAAGTAGCTTGAGTCCGTTGCCTCCCGGCAGCGTAATATCTAGTAATATGCAGTCGTAATCATATATTCCGATTTTATCGGAGGCTGAAGTAAAATCATGCGCTGTCTCTATCACATAGTTTTCTTTGCTAAGTGACTCGGCAATAATTTGTCTTAATTCTTTCTCGTCTTCAATAACTAGAATTTTCATGATGTAAAGATAAAAGAAAATTTGGGATTTCCTTTCTCAATTCACCACCACACTCAACCCCGTCATATAAAATCCGTCCACATCTCGTAACTGCCCGTAGGGAATAATACCTCGGTAGTGGCGCAGGTATATACCCACATGGCGTTGGGTATTTTTGATTGGGATTCGGTATCCTGCATATAAGTTGGCCGACCATGCACGCTTCTCTGGATTGTCGGCGGTATAGCCAAATTTTGTACCTCTTTGTATTTCGGTTGATGCAACCAGATTGTTGCCTGTTATGCCTTTGTATAGGATGGGGTAGGTGTATTCTGCTATTAGGAACCAGGAGTCTTTGTTTTTCGATAATGTAATCTCTTGTCCTTTGACTTCGTTTTCGTCAATTTTATAGAATCCGGGTTTGTTGGGCAGTAGTCGTTGATAACCTATTTCGGCGCTCAGGTTGGGCTTTCGTCTGTCATAGTCTTTGTTGAAGCCCACATTTAGTTGCCACACTTCGTAACCGATGTTGATTCTGGCAAACTCATCGAGCTTTGTGTAAGAGTCTATCGTAAACTCATCACCAATATGTGTGCTCTCGTGAAGAATGGGTACGAGGGTGAGGTGATAGTTTTTGAAAAAAGAGTTGCTGCTGTTAGTTGGCGTGTAGTGGAAAAATAGTTTTGCTCCGATGCGATAGTCGTTATTCACTACGGGGGCAGTGGTCTTCTCCAGTACGTCTATTAATGTTGTAACATTGGTTGTGGATGACAGGGTTGCTTTTAGTCTTCCGTGACTGAGCTCTCTTTCAATGGTGAGAAATGAAAGCTGAAATCCTGCCTGCGCTTCCACCAGTACACGGTCAGCGGGATTGCCTTTCAGATAAAAAGGATGGAATTTGTTCATCTTTACTAACTCTATCTTGGGAAGTGTGGAGTACATTTCGGCGGTATAGGGTTGAGCGACTCCTTCGTGGCGAAACCAGTGATATTCGGTTTGTGCCTCTGCACTGTTTGCAATTGTAAGCAGGAACAATGACAAGAGACATGAGCTGATAAAATGTAGTTTATTCATGCTGATAATAGCGTTTGGGGTGCAAATGTATTATATCACTTCCGATTATGCAATTATCTTTTCATTCTATTTGCTCAGTGTCTCTTAAAAAATGGTAACTGTTGTCAGGGGTTAATGTTGTTACAGACTGGCTTCAAGTATTTTTCTGGTTGTGTTGCTGTCCACATTCTCCTGTTCGCCGTACGCTGCTTCTCTTTCTGCAAATCTCTTTGCTATAATATCTATTGTGTCGTTGCCTATGTTTTCTTCCGACAGGCGGGTGGTGAGACCCAGCGAACGGAAGAAGTGTTCGGTTGCTTCGATGGTTTTATCCACGCGCTCTGCTTCGCTGCCTTGGGTGATATTGAATATTCGCTCGCCATATTGCAGCAGTTTATCCCATTTTTGTTCTTTGAGAATGCGCAATAATCCGGGTAGTACAATCACAAGTGAGTGGCCGTGTGTCAGTCCGTGCAGTGCGGTCAGCTCGTGGCCTATCATATGCGTAGGCCAGTCTTCGGTCACGCCCATACGAATGAAGTCGTTTAGCGCCATCGTGGCGGCAAGCATATAGTCGGCCATCAGGTCGTAGTTGTGTGGGTCTTCTTTTATTTTGGGTGCAATTTCGATAAGGGTGTGCAGGATGCCTTCCGACCATCGATCCATGATGCGCGACTGTCCCGTGGTGGTCAGATATTGTTCCATTACGTGCACGTAAGCGTCGGCAAGACCACAGGCAATCTGATGTTCGGAGAGGGTGTAAGTTACTTCGGGGTCGAGGATTGAGAATTGCGGATAGTTGGAAGCGAACGAATACTTTTCTTTGGTCTCGTTGCGTGTTATCACTGCACCGCGATTCATCTCTGAACCTGTTGCGGGCACTGTCATCACTGATGCAAAGGGGATTTGTACTTTTATGTATCCTTTCAACACTATATCCCAGGCGTCTTCGTCGGATGCAATGCCGCAGGCAATGAGTTTGGTGCCGTCGAGCACCGATCCGCCACCCACCGCCAGAACGTAATCGATATTGTTTCCTTTGCCTTGCTCAATTGCCTTGCGAACAGTTTCAACGTGAGGGTTGGGCTCTATTCCCCAAAACTCAATGTAATCTCTGCCCTTTAGAGCTTCTGTCACCTGGTCGTAAACGCCGTTTTTCTTTACGCTTCCAAAGCCGAAGGTTAGCATCAGGCGTGCGTCTTCGGGGATAAGTTGATTTAGTTTGGCTATCTGTCCTTTTCCGAAGACTAATCTGGTCGGGTTCTGAAATGAGAAGTTCTTCATCGTTGTATGTTTTTTCTAGTTTTTGAAATGTTTGTATGCTCAAATATAGGTAAAGCCTCGGAAAGGAACAATCTTCTGTGCTTTTTTGTTATTAAACTGAGATTAATTTCTTTTTTATGTTCTTAAACTGTTAAATATCTCTTGGCGGTGAATTTTTGTTATACTATCTTTATCGATTAATTGATATATTTAAGAAATAATGCGATTATTACACCATTGATTTCACTAATGAATATTATAAACTTTAAAAACAAATAGATTATGGGAGCTTTAATGGGAATTTTAGCAATTGTTGTACTCGTGCTGATATTTGCAGTGTCGGTTTACAACCGTTTGGTAAAACTACGCACGCATGTTGACGAAGCATGGAGCGGGATTAATGTGCAACTGAAAAAAAGACATGACCTGATTCCAAATTTGGTGGAAACGGTAAAGGGATATGCTTCGCACGAAAAAGAAACTTTTGACAGTGTGACGCAGGCACGTGCGGGTGCTATGCAGGCGGGCGACGTGAAGTCGATGGAGGCAGCTGAAGGGCAACTCAATTCGGCTTTGGGACGACTAATTGCTGTGGCAGAACGTTATCCCGAGCTGAAGGCTAATGAAAACTTTATGCAACTGCAGGGACAGCTGTCGTTAATTGAGTCGGATATCGAAAAGTCGCGCAGATACTATAATGGTACAGTACGCAACAAAAACATTGCTATCGACACTTTCCCAAGTAATATAATAGCCGGTATGTTTGGCTTCACCAAATCTGAGTTCTTTGAACTGGACAGCGAGGCTGAAAGAGTTGCCCCACAAGTAAAATTCTAATGCGTACACGTTTTTACATACTTACGCTGCTGTTCCTCTTTGTGTTTAGTGCGCTGGTGGCACAGGAGGAGCGTGTCTATTCCTTTCACTCCGATATTGATATTGAAGTGAACGGCACAATCTCTGTGCGTGAGGAGATAAAGATATATGCCGCAGGCAATGTCTATAAGCGTGGTCTGATGCGTGCGCTGCCCCTGTCGCGCAGGGACGTGAAGGGACAAAACGTCAGAGTGAGTTATAATGTGAAAAAGGTGTTGCAGGATGGTAAGAAGGTCAACTTCTTTACCGAAAGTGAATATGGCGATCTGGTGGTGTATGCGGGTGACAGGGACAGATATCTTGATCCCGGCTTTTATACTTATGAAATTTTTTATACATCGCAACGGCAACTAGGATTCTTTGGTGAGTATGATGAGTTGTACTGGAATGTAAATGGTGCGTCGGATGAGATTACGGACCGGGTGAGCTGTACAATCAGGATGCCGGGTGAGGCTGATATTATTAATTATAACTGCTTCACAGGTAGCTATGGTTCTACCGAAACTGATTGTTCGGCGCAACAGGTTGACTCCAAAACCTTTTCGGCAGAGGCTGTCAATCTTTGTCCTGATGAGATGCTGACTGTTGCTGTCTCTTTCACTCCGGGTGTAGTGCAGCAAAAGGGCACGGCTTCTTATCAGATGTCATATTTCGAGAAGTATGGGCTGATTTATATTACGCTTGGGTTTATATTCTTTTTGGGTGTATACTTTGTGGTGACCTGGAGCAGATATGGTGTTGATCCGCCTAAGCCGACAGTGATTCCGCTTTTCTCTCCACCCAAGGGTTTGTCGTCGGCTGCTTCGGGCATGGTGCATAAAGAGGTTTATATGGATGACCTTATCACTGCTTCAATTGTTAGCCTGGCGGTTAAAGGTTTCATTCAAATCAGGGAGGTTGACGTCAAAAAGATGTTTGGTTTGTCCAAAACTAAACATTATGAGTTGATAAAATTAAAAGATTCTGAATCGTCTTTGCCCGGCGAGGAGGCTGATGTGATGCGTGAGCTTTTCAAAAGCGGTGATTCTATTACCATAACGGGCAGTCACAATAGCGATGTCGAAAATATGATGAATTCGTTTCGCACTAGCTTGAAACGTAAGTATGATCCTGTTTTGAAGGAAGGGCGTAACCTTAAGCTTCATGTCGTTCCCTGGTTGCTTGTTCCTGTTTATGGTTTTTGTTTAAATTGGTTCTCTGTGTTTGAGTCAAACGATATGATTACCGACTATATCACGGGGCTTTTGGTTGCAATAATGCCGGCCATAGTAGTTAGTGTGTTGGTTGGCAGGATTAATAAGAAACTCAAACGTGATTTGCTAAATGTTGCAGTCGGTTTTATTGTTTTGGTTGCTTCAGGGGGTGTGTTCTACAAATATCCTGTTGCCGATTTATCTCCAAATACATTGGCGGTGCTTGTGGGTGTGCCGGTGATGGTAATTGGATATCTGGTGTATGCCCGGCTAATAGTGCGTCCGGGTGAGCGTAAGCTTGAACTGCAGGCTGAAATTGAGGGTCTGAAAATGTATATGGATGTGGCCGAGGAGAAGCAAATGCAATATTTTAATCCTCCTGAGATAACCCCCGAGGTTTTCGAGAAGTTACTTCCTTATGCAATTGCGCTGAAGATGGATAAAATATGGGGTGAAAAGTTTCAAAAGAAGTTCCTCTCGTCAATGGCTCAGCAGGTGACCTATCAGCCTTCATGGTATGTTGGCACTGTTTATCATCCTGCCATGTTTGGCAATTCGTTGCGCAATTCTCTATATAGCAATATCAGAACTTCGGGCATGCCTGTTGCTTCTTCCAAAGGGGGTGGTTGGAGCAGCGGAACCGGCGGAGGAGGATTCTCGGGCGGTGGTGGCGGTGGCGGTCGAGTTGGCGGCTGGTAGTTTTATTACTTCTTTTTTGAACATCATCATTGTTAGATTGTTCAACTATCAAACAGGACTTTATATAGTCATTATATATCACAGCAGACAGCGGAAATAATATTTCTGTTGTTGATTACATTCTATAAAATGAAAGAACTTATTACAAGAACAATTGATTTGCGCTCTGGAAACGCAGAGGAAAAGCGTGCTGAAATTCGCAGCTACTTTTTGAAGACCTGGGAGATTGATGAATTGCTATACAAGCAGCTGAAGTCGGATGATGTTTTCTATCATCGCGGGGATCCGTTGCGACATATTATTTTGTTTTATCTGGGACACACGGCTGTATTCTTTATGAATAAGCTTTATCTGGGCAAAATGGTGGAGAAGAGAATCAATCCTCGTTTTGAGTCGATATTCGCCATTGGTGTGGATGAGATGAGCTGGGATGACCTGGATAATAATCACTATGACTGGCCTGCTGTGTCTGATGTACGAATATACAGGAATGAGGCTAAGGAGGTAATTCTGAATCTTATTGATAATATGCCCCTCAGTTTGCCCATTGATTGGGAGAGTCCTTTCTGGATTATTATGATGGGGATTGAGCATGAGAGAATTCATCTGGAAACTTCTTCGGTATTGCTGCGTCAGCTGCCTCTTGATGAGCTTGTGGTAGACAGATTTGGTGAGCGTAGTGCCGATAGTGGTGATGCTCCTCAGAACAGTCTCGTAGAGGTGAAGGGTGCTAAAATGTCACTTGGAAAGCCGGCCGATCATCCTTTTTATGGGTGGGATAATGAATATGGTCACCATACGGAGGAGGTGTCCGATTTTGCGGCAGCAAAATATCTTACATCCAATGGTGAGTTTTTGGAATTTGTTGAAGATGGTGGTTACCGTACTGAAAAATACTGGACCGAAGAGGGGTGGAACTGGGTTGGATTTAAGAAGGCACAGATGCCGCTCTTTTGGCACAAAGATGAAGATAAATATAGCCTGAGACTGGTTGCGGAGGTAATTGATATGCCCTGGAGCTGGCCTGTGGAGGTGAATTATCTGGAGGCGAAAGCCTTTTGCAACTGGAAGAGCGAGAAGACAGGAAAGACGTTTCGTTTGCCTACCGAGGCAGAGTGGTACAGACTGCATCAGGTGTCGGGACTAAAAGATGTGATGGAGTGGGGCGATGCGCCCGCCAATATCGGTTTGGAGCATTATGCGTCTCCCTGTCCTGTCGATAAATTTAAGCATGGCGATTTTTATGATGTGATTGGCAATGTGTGGCAGTGGACTGAGACGCCCATCACAGGTTATCCCGGTTTTAAGGTACATCCGTTATATGACGATTTCTCTACTCCCACTTTCGATGGCAAGCATAATCTGATTAAAGGTGGTTCGTGGATTTCAACAGGAAATGAGGCTACGTTGCACTCGAGATATGCATTCCGTCGTCATTTCTATCAGCATGCAGGGTTTAGATATATTCAATCAGATGCACCGCTTGTTATTCAGCGTGCAGATTATGAGACAGACGCAGAGGTGATTGTGTCGTGTGAAAATAATTGGGGCGATGCCTTCACAACGGATGAGAACTTTGGTAAACGTTTTGCACAGGTAATTCATGAGATACTGAAAGACGAGAATATAACTCGTGTGCTGGATTTAAATGCCGACACGGGACGTCTGGCGTTTGAGCTGGCTAAGTATTATGATGATATCACTGCGCTTGACTTTACCGCTCGTATGATTCGTAATCCCATAAAGCTGCAGGAACAGGGTTATATGAGATACACGATGAAGGATGAGGGTGAACTGATGTTTTTCCGTGACGTGGTGCTGGAAGATTTTGGTCTTGAAGAAGTGAAAGACAAAATCTTGTTTATGCAGGCAGATGCCATGAACCTGAGACCCAATTATACAGGATATGACTTGGCAGTCTTACCTCAGTTGCTTGAAGAACTCAGTTATCCAAAGTTGTTTTTGTCACATATTCATGAGCGCATCAATGATAACGGATATTTAGTAATAGCATCTTCTTACGACTGGGACGAGGCTAAGACCAAACGCGACAGATGGTTGGGTGGCTTCAAGGCCGACGGAGAACCTGTTACTTCACTCGATGGCATTAAAAATTCGCTTGACGAACATTTCGTGTTGAAGAATGAACCGTTTAGTATTCCCATAACAATTGTGGAGAGCAGCAGAAAGAGTGTTAAGAAGTTGCTTGAAGTTACTGTGTGGAAGAAAAAATAAATCTGTTCTTTGTTGTACTAAAGGTAATATGACATCTTTTCATGTGTTTGCTATGGCATGATATTTGATATAATCTATCACTACTGACCGACTAAAGTTTGGAGATAAAAAATAAAGAAAGGCTACTCCC
>CAYFUQ010000045.1:0-19156 GCA_964346415.1 uncultured Proteiniphilum sp. | reverse complement strand
CTTTGCACCCATTTTTTTATTGTCTTTTATCTGTTTTGTGAATTTTTCGGGTTAACAAAATTCATTCCATACAGTCCAGCAATAAAAGAAAGAGGGATAAACACCACCGAAAAAACTGTAAGCACTGCCATTATATCATTAAGCCTGGTGCTCATGGCAGAGTGATATATATCAACAGCATCATAAAGCACCTCACGATAATAATCCAACATCTCGGTGGCTTGGCTAATATTGTCCTGAAGCTCCTTGAAGTGAGTTTCATTTTCATCATAAATATAATCAGTCTCAAGTTTTCTCAAACTGAATATCATCTCCCTTGCAGGTTTCATTTCCCTTCTATATCTATTAAGCTCTTGCTTGAGCAGATTTATTTGCCTCAGAACTTCACGGTCATTATTTAGAGTCAACTCCTCTTCCACATCCTCTACCCTACCCCCATACATATCTATAATATAAATATAGTTGTCAATTATCACATCAAGCAATGCAAAGAGAATATAATCTGTGCCGGAGCTATGAATTTTAGATTTTCGTTTCTGTATTCTATTTTTTACGGGCAAAAATATATCAGAAGTGCTCTCCATGAAGGATATTATTATATTATCGGTAACAATGAAACATATATTTTCCTTTATCAACTCCTGTGATGTGTCATTCAGCTGCATCATTTTGATAGAAGCAAACAAACCATCATCATAATCTTCAACCTGCGGACGAAGGGAAGCATCCATAATATCTGAAATAATATTTCCGGGAATATTATATGCCTCAGATACCTCAGTCATCAGAACTTCATCATTAATACCGGCAATATTAACCCAGCAATACTTATTACTATCGGTTAAAGCTTTAAGCTCTGAAACAGAACCAACTTCAACTTCATTAGCCCCTTCCATTGAAAAATTAATAACACTGATTTTGGGTTCCTCCGAGCTATTTTCCTCTCTCTTTCTTATATCGTAGGGCGAAAGGCCGATATCTTCTTTTCGCTTTCTTCTGCGTTGCAGCAAAGGTATTGTCATGATGTTATATCATATTTAAATCTGGTTATAAAAAAGTGCGGATTGCAGAAATATATCCTACAGCCCGCACTTTGCATATTATTATCTATTGAGTTGAAATAAAATTAAATTTAGTCCATCAATACATTCATGATTTCACAAGCTGATTTTGCAACGGGGCTACCTGGACCAAAGATTGCTGAGACTCCTGCTTTGTATAGGAAATCATAATCTTGTGCCGGAATAACTCCACCAGCAATAACAACTATATCAGGGCGACCCAAACGCTTAAGTTCTTCAATAATTTGTGGTACGAGCGTTTTGTGACCCGCCGCCAATGAAGATACACCTACCACATGAACGTCATTCTCGACTGCTTGGCGAGCTGCTTCAGCAGGAGTTTGGAACAATGGTCCCATATCAACGTCAAATCCACAATCTGCATAACCGGTTGCTACAACTTTAGCACCACGGTCGTGACCATCCTGCCCCATTTTCGCAACCATAATACGTGGTTGACGACCTTCTTTCTTAGCAAACTCCTCTGTTAATTGACGCGCTTTTGCTAAGTACGCATCATCTTTTGATTCTGATGAATACACTCCTGAAATTGTTCTAATAACTGCACTATAACGACCTACAACTTTTTCGCAAGCATCGGATATCTCACCTAACGAAGCGCGTACCCTTGCTGCCTCCACAGATAGCTCAAGAAGATTACCTTCTCCCGTTTCAACACACTTGGTGATAGCTGCCAAAGCATTTTGAACAGCCTCTTCGTCGCGATTAGCCCTTAGTTCTGCAAGACGTTGTACTTGTTGCTTGCGCACCTCAGTATTGTCAACCTCCAGAATATCAATTGGATCTTCTTTTTCAAGACGATTGCTATTTACACCAATAATTTTTTGAGAACCAGAGTCAATACGAGCTTGTGTTCTTGCAGCAGCCTCTTCAATTCTCATTTTTGGAACACCCGTCTCAATAGCTTTAGCCATACCACCAAGTTCTTCCACTTCTTCGATCAATGCCCAGGCCTTGTCAACAAGCTCTTGAGTTAATGATTCAACATAGTAAGAACCGGCCCATGGGTCAACCTGGCGAGTTATTTGAGTTTCTTCCTGAATATAGATCTGAGTATTACGAGCAATACGCGCTGAAAAGTCAGTTGGTAATGCAATAGCCTCATCAAGAGCATTGGTGTGCAATGATTGAGTGTGACCCAAAGCAGCAGCCATAGCCTCTATTACGGTACGGCCAACGTTGTTGAAAGGGTCTTGCTCAGTAAGCGACCATCCTGATGTTTGCGAGTGAGTACGCAAAGCCATCGATTTTGGATTTTTAGCTCCAAAGCTCTTAACAATTTTAGCCCATAGCAAACGTGCAGCACGCATCTTGGCAATTTCCATAAAGTGGTTCATACCAATAGCCCAGAAGAACGAAAGACGTGGAGCAAATGCATCAATATCAATTCCAGCATCCACACCTGCACGAAGGTATTCAATTCCATCAGCCAAAGTGTAAGCAAGCTCAATATCGGCAGTAGCACCTGCCTCTTGCATGTGGTATCCTGAGATAGAGATAGAGTTAAACTTAGGCATCTTCTGAGATGTATATTCAAATATATCTGCAATAATCTGCATTGAGAATTTAGGTGGATAAATATATGTGTTACGCACCATAAATTCTTTTAGGATATCATTCTGAATAGTTCCCGCCATTTCGTGAAGCTCTGCGCCTTGCTCTTGTGCTGCCACAATATAGAAAGCCAGAATAGGAAGAACCGCACCATTCATAGTCATTGACACCGACATTTTATTTAATGGAATACCATCAAACAAAATTTTCATATCCTCAACCGAGCAAATAGATACACCCGCTTTACCCACATCACCCACAACACGCTCATTATCCGCATCATATCCACGGTGAGTTGGAAGGTCAAAAGCTACTGACAATCCTTTTTGTCCTGACGCCAGATTACGACGATAAAATGCATTAGACTCTTCAGCTGTTGAGAATCCTGCATACTGACGAATGGTCCATGGACGCATAACATACATAGTGGAATAAGGTCCACGCAGATATGGTGCAACACCCGCAGCATACCCCAAGTGCTCCATTCCCTCTAAATCCTCTTTAGTATAAACTGGTTTAACAGGAATTTGCTCCGGAGTAACCCAGTCAGCTTTAATTTCATTTTTCTCAGCCCACTCAGCTGCATTACCTGCAGGATATTTGGCTGATTTTATATCAATATTTTCGAAATTAGGTTTCATATTTTTTTATTATTTAAACCATCTGTCAAATCCTGACACTGGTTCTTATTGAGTTTACTTAAAACAAACAATTCAACAATTTAATGTTGTATAGTACTATATGTAAGCAGCTATAACATTGCCAGCTACTAACAATAAACTAAATACTAAGACTAGTTGTGCGGTATGAGTATCCAAAAATCTAATAATGCCCAAGTCTTCCTCCTTTGCCTGCTTCATCAACTTAATATTCTTTATTGCCATTGGGAAACTTAGCAGAACTAAAAAAGAAGCTGGATGAAGTACATTAAACAAGACAGCGAAGGCGATTATGAGATAAGCAACAAACAAAAGCGTCTGATACACAATCTGAGAACCTTCTAAACCGAGATTCATTGCTTGTGTTCGAATTCCGGCAGATTTATCTTGCAGCATATCGCGGGTATTATTGGCATGTAATATTGCAACAATTAGCAATCCTGTTGGCGATACCACCAACAGTGTTGTCCAGATTAATTGCAAACTTAGAACATAAACTACACCTAAAGCCACCATAAGACCAAAACTTAAAAAGATAATCACATCACCAAGTGCAATGTATTTAAACTTATAATATAAAGTAGAGCTTATAATAGCAACAATACCAAAAATTAATAAGGGCCATCCTGTTTGGAGGTAAAGATAAATACCCACAGCAATCCCAATGAATAACATCACATAGCCATAAATCAGAATTGTTTTAGGTTTGAATATTTTCAAAACCAAAACTCTAAGGGGCCCTGTTTTCTCTTTTTGATCTACGCCACTCATATAGTCCTGATAGTCGCCAATTATGTTTCCTGAAAGATGGAAAACTATAGCTCCTAATACAGCAATAGCTCCATTGAACCAGTTAACATCAGTAACTACACCTGTTTTGTATAAATAAAACAGGTATGAATATCCTACCAAGGCAGGTGAAGCAGATGCAGGTATTGCCCATGGGTGAGCAGCATATATCCAATATTTAAATGGTCTCTTACCTTCCATTCGTCTTAGAGTAGTTTTTTATTAAATGACATTAATGTCTCATACACATTGCTTCTAACATGTATGAAATGCTCAATTCCGTGCGTCTTTAAATCATCCATGCAAGCTGGTGCTCCGGCAACAACAAATTGTTCTTTACCATCTTTAAGAAGATTAAATGCTTCAGGCGCAAACTCAACATATTCATCATCACTCGAGCAAAGTACAACAATGTCTGCTTTTGCTTTCCTTGCTGCATCCACTCCTTCTGCTATTGAGCTAAATCCGTTATTATCAATAATCTTATATCCTGCTACTCCAAAGAAATTGCTCGAAAACTGAGAACGAGCCAACCTCATAGCCAAGTTGCCAATGGTTAGCATAAACACAACAGGCGTTTTTTCACTTTTCTCTGTTGCAAGACGCAATTCATTAAAGCTCTCAGCCAAACGACATATTTTCAATGTCTTAAGAGGTGTTTCTTTATCACTGCATCCGCACGAATGTCCATTTGAGTTCTGAATCTTATCAGACATCTTTTCAGTAAAGTTTGGATATTGGTTCGTTCCGAGAAGTATCTCACGTCTGTTGGCCAGAGCTACAGAACGTGCATTTGCACTATTTTCAATAGCATCTTGTATAACACCCTCTTTTAGTGCATTATAAAAGCCCGTTTTCTCTGTCTCCAGAAATAACTTCCATGCTTGTTCTGCTAAAGAAGAAGTTAGAGTTTCAATATAATAAGATCCTGCCGAGGGATCTGTGATTTTATCAAAATGTGATTCTTCTTTCAATAACAACTGCTGATTACGCGCAATTCGTTCAGCAAATTCAGTAGGAGTTTCAAATGTTTCATCGAAAGGACGAACTGTCAGAGAGTCAACAGAGCCTATAGTTGCAGACATAGCTTCTGTTTGTGTCCGTAGCAAATTCACATAAGGGTCATATAACGACTGATTGAATCGTGATGTTGTAGCATGGATATTCATCTTTGCTGCACAACGACATGTTCCGTCTTCTGTCTTGTTATCACATTCGTGAGGACACGGTGGTTTATATGCATCCACAATTTCAGCCCACAACCAACGACCTGCTCTAAATTTAGCAATTTCCATAAAATAGTTTGATCCGATTCCAAATTCAAACTTAATTTTTTTAGCTGCTAATTGCGGGTCAACACCTTTCTCAATAAGTGCTCCCAGCACTTGATTGGCATAAGAAAGGCTATAGCCAAGTTCCTGATAAATATACGCACCTGCATCATTAAACAAGTTTCCGGTTATGGAAATACTTTTATAACGAGGTAAAGCTGCGGAAATCTTCACCATCTCTTCGGCTTTTTCAACCCAGTTTTCAACATCCAAACCTTTTTTGAAGATGTATCTAAACGGATCATATCCTATAGAACCAAAACATTCCAGCACATTTAAATTCTGCGATGTAATATACTCTACAATAAGTTTTGCCAGATCGTGAGTCTTAGAAATACAGGTATTAAAGTTTAATTCAACTTTATCAGGTGCAATATCTTTAAGCAATATTGAAATATTTTCTGCTGAAAGGTTATTTTTCGGCAAGTAAAATCCTAACGATGTTACACCTTTAGTCAATAAATCCAATGCTTTTTTGTTGGATTCGGCATAATCAACAACGTCAATATCCTGACGTATATACCATACATTATCCTTTTTTGTACCTCTTACATAAGGGAACTGACCCGGTAAATTATCGGTCGATAAGAATCCCTGAATGTCTTCAGCACGGTAAAAAGGATTTACATTAAAACCTTCATTTGTTTTCCATACCAGCCTTCTTTGAAAGTCTGCACCTTTTAAGTCTTTGGTAACAACCTCCATCCACTGTTCAGTGGAAACCGGTGGGAAATCGGTAAAAAGTTTTCCTTTTTGATTACTCATAATTTATTGATATTTATTATTTTGGGTTAATATTATATCTGGAATTAAAAAACTAATAATATAAAACTATTAATTTCTAAAGCTTACACGCCTTAAGTCTTTTCTTAGCTTATAAAACAGATACAAAAATACGATAAATACTCCATTTAGAAAAAGATTTAGCTAACTATCACAACTTTAAGGTAAAAACAAAATGGGATATAAATTTTATATTATGTAGTATTGTTACAAACCCTATATAAAAGAAAAACGGATACGCTTATTAAGCATTTCCGTTTTCATTCATAACAAGAAAGTACAACAAATTTAAGTCTTTATTCTGATAACTTCTTTATAAAGACTTCTGCATCGTCAAAAGCTTTTTTCATGACTTCTTCTACCTCGCCTCCAATCTGAGATGACAGCATTGCAGTGTTCATACGGGAAATATAAGTAACCCCGTCTTCTTTATTATACACTGAAATTCTGCAAGGCATCATATTTGAGTATATTCTTAATGCATCATTAGAGAGAAGTTTATAAGCATATTGTGGCATACACAGCTCGAACACCTTTGCAGGAAGAACTTCCAAACCATTTTTTCTCATTGTTTCCTGTAGGTCATGAATGTGCTGAAGACGCCATCCACCCTCAGAAATTGCATGTACCAAATGCTCAACTGTCTCTTCAAAGCCAAACTTGCTTTTATTTTCAAAAAACATTTCTCCTGACATCTCTATTTAGTTTTTCAATAGAACTTCATTTATTGCCTGCTTCAAAGCATCCTTGGGTAGTGCACCCTGTGCCATTTGTGGTTGATCTGTCATAGGAACAAACAGCATCGATGGAATACTCCTAATACCAAATTCAGCAGCTAGTTGTTGCTCGACTTCAGTATCTACCTTGTAGATATAGATATCATCTGCATATTCTATTGCCAATTCATCCAAAATTGGAGCAACCATTTTACATGGACCACACCAGTCTGCATAAAAATCAATAATACAAGGTTTGTCACCCAAATACTCCCATTTCTCTGGGTTTTTCTCAAAGTTTGCTACCTTTTCTAAGAACTCTGCTCTCGTTAAATTAATTGCTTTAGCCATATTATTTTTATTATTTGAATTTATTTCTTGTGTCATCTCAACAACAGTATTATTGTCATCTGATGTTTTTGCCTCTTGGCTTTTATTGTTTCCACATGCGGATATTAAAAACAGCATTGAAAAAACAACGTAAAATAATTTTGTTTTCATTTAGTGAGTTTATTTGTAAATTATATTTCTTTGAATTTGTCAGTCTTATTTTTTTCCCGGATTTGCTTCCTTTTAAAAATACCAGAGAGCAAATATCCCATTATTGCACCATACACAATCATGCTCCAGGGGTTAGAGGTCAATGGACAACTTCCCGATAAACAACCTATATATGAGTAGTATAAATATCCAGCAACAGCGCCAAGGATTGCCAATGCTATTTTCAACCAATGCTTACTAAAAGAATTTTTTAAACCCATATTTTTCAATCCTCACAAATTACGCAATTGAGCAATTGGGTCACTCTTTTATTTTTTATTGAGTAGAAACAGTTTTTGCCACTCTTCCTGTTGTGCAAAATTCCTTTTGATCTCATATCCGTCAGATGATAAGACAATAGAGATTGCTCACACCCAATAATATTCATCATTTCACTCACTGTCATTTCTTCTTCTTTAGAAAGAAGAGTTATAACTGAAAGCCTTATCTCATTTGCTAATGCCTTCAAAATATAAGCAGCCTCTTCAAACTGAGACTTGTCAATTTTATAGCTTTTAAAATCTATCTTTTTTGCGTCCATTACATAACCAATTAAATACATGAACATACTTTCATGTAATTTTGTTCAAAAGTACTTTATTATTTTTTATCTGACAAATATGTCAGCTATTTTAACTTAAAATAATAAGACAGTTTGATATCTATAATTCTGTGAGCGGAACGACTGAAGTAGTAGTTCTCCTGTGATTTTCGGTTTTCAAAAATGTCACCAAGGCCAAAATAGTATCTTCCTTCTAATTGCATATTGCCTGCAGGGGTTTTAAACTCAAGTCCTGCCCCTCCTACAAGTCCATAGTCAAACTTCTTTAAGCTATTGCCATATTGAGTCCCTACCCTATACTCTGTTGACTCTTTCATTTCATCAACATAATCCCTCAACCCTTCGCTCATAGTTGACGAATTACCTAAAAGAAACCCAACCTGAGGTCCGGCATTAAAGACAAAACGCACTTTATTTCCAAAATAGACATGCGTCATAAATGGAATTTCAATATAGTTTAGAGTTCTGCTATATGCGAAATCCGGATTATCCTCAAACTCCTCCGTCCATCCCCTCTGAGCATAATTTAACTCAAGAAGTAAACCTAAGTGCTTTTCTGTAATATATTTTGCTGATATTCCTCCGTGAATTCCAAAATTTGTTTTTTGTAACACCGAAGGCATAAAATCTACTTTGGGCATCAATACGCCTCCTCCAAAACCAAGATATAGTTCTCTGGCAAAATCCTCTTTTTGAGCATAGGTGAGTGTTGAAATAACAACACTCACAAAAATGAAGATAATTCTCAGTTTTGTCATTTGCTTTTATCCAATTTACGCGTTACTCCATTTCGGTCATAATGAACCAGGAATAATCCTGTATTAATAAAACCACTCCAATTATTAACGCGTTCAAAGTTGAAAGCAAACTGCAGTGAGTTATTAGAAATATAATTCATTTTTTCTTCAAAGTTCAAACCGTTTCTGTAAATTGCATTTATAAAAAACAGCCCCGTGTCATAACCGAAAATACCATACTTTGGATGTGTTGGCAATAAGTCTCTGTCATACCATTTTTTAAATTCACTCAAAAAGTGTGTAACTTCTCTATCCTTCTCATCAGCATAAAATGTTGAGTAAAAATAAGTTCCAAAGTTATGCATCAGTTCTGTCAAATGTGAGTCGAATGTTTGCCACTCAGGATAACCAAATAAATTAGTTACTAAATTCTCACGCTCTTGATGCGCCTCAGAGATTACACTAATTATTTTATTTAAACTCCCCGAATCTCCTGATGTCGGAACAATAATATTTTCGTCTTTTAAAGCAGCTGAGAAAGATTTCTCGAAATCATCATTTAGATTAAGTTCACTGAATTCTATATTTGTTTTTCTTAAATCTGCTTTCAGAGTGGCTATAAACTCAGTCTTATCAGATTTGCCGGGTACATTAACTATGATTACATTCTTATCTTTAAATGTTTTTACGAAAACATCTGAAGCTTTGGAATATAAATAAGAGTGTGGTGTATTAACTTGAAAAATATATCCATTATTCAGCACTTCATTATTTCTCGATGAAAAAGGAACAACATATTTTATTTTGTTCTTTGTTGAAAAGTCTGACATAATTTTAATTTGCTCATCCGTCATCCCTCCAATCAAAAGATCAAGTGACTCCATCTCCATAGTGCCCAGTAAGCTCTCAAGCTTTGCCTTGCTATTAATATCAAACACAAACAAATCAACATTCGCCCCGGAGGCCTTCATTTTCTTAATTGCCAACATCAATCCTTCATAATACTCCTGTATGCGCAAATGCTGGTTATCAGTCTTGTCTGTGAAAGGCAACAGCAGCCCTATATTAATAACATCAGCTCTTTTGGTAAAATTTGTCTGACTCAAAAGACGATCTGCATCTATCTCTTGGGCAGAACCTCCATACAAATCCACTGTCACATTCACAGGAATAACTATTTCCATATTTCTTTTAAGCTGCGAAGCTAAAATGGAGTTGGCCTTTTCAATTTCGCTAACAGAAACACCATACTCTTTTGCAATTGAATATAATGTCTCACCCTTCTGAACCTTATGAATCTTATTCTCTGTAATTGTTCCGGTTGTTACTCCAGACTTTGTTCCGGTTCCGGACATCGGAATTCTGATAGTTTTTCCTGTGCTAAAGGTTTCTATTGAAAGTCCGGGATTTGCATCAACGATACTCTGCGGACTGACTGAATAAGTACGTGACACTCCATACAGTGTTTCCTTTGCAAGAATAGTGTGATACTGATAATTCTCATTTTCGGAACCAACCTTATTGATTTGAGTCTGAGGAATGTTAATAATCTGACCTTCAGATATGCTTTCTGTCAACCCGGGGTTAAGCCTGATGATTGCCTCAACAGAGGTATTATACATCTTTGATACACTATACAGGGTCTCACCACGCGATACCGTATGTTTAAACGACTTACTCTGACTAACCGGAGATTGATCTGAAGCAACACCACCGGCAATTTTCTCTGCCACCGGGATCAGGAGTTGCTGACCATTATTTAATCCATTTTCCACATCGGGATTATTTTTCTTTATATCATCTATACTAACTCCAAACTGTCGCGAAACAGCATACAAACCCTCACCTGATTTAACCTTATATATATAGAATGTTTGTCCTGCTTTAGTAATTGTGTTTAGGTTATGATTTTGCGCACCCACACCCGATATCAAAAATATGGCAAATAAAAACACCAAAAGAAGTCTTCGCATTTCAAGTGAATTAAATTTTTTAAATTGACTCATAGTTAAGTATTAAAAGACAAGATGCAAAAATACAAATAAATATCCGTATGGCAACTCCTCTTTATTTTTAAAGTTATTATTGATTATCAGAATCAACAATTTTTATTTTGTCTTTGTCACGAAATTGCTGGTAGTAATTATAAAACTTTTGCTGTTTTTTGTGAGACTCATACCTATCAATAATATCCCTTGACTTAAGGTATAATTTTTCTGCTTCGTCCAATTTAAGTTGATTAGTTTTATCAATAGATTTATTAGTCAGTTTTGCAGCTTTTTTCGCATCAGACTTCACTCTTCCGCATGCTCCGGTAAAAACTAATAATAAAATGAGTAGGTACTTTGCACCTGTTTTAACAGTATTCATTGTATATATTTTATGTTTAAAACGGAAGAATATTTTTCTCATCCTCTGATAGGAAATTTGTTGACGACATTGACGGCATAGCTGATGGCGAATCATCAGTGTTTGCACTACGTTGATTCATTTTTGAGGGCAACTCTACATAATTTCTATTTCCAACCATCTGAGCCTCCACATTATCAAAACGTGCATATTCATTGTCAAAACGCATATTGGCTATACCCGTTGGACCGTTTCTATGCTTGGCTATTATAATTTCAGCCATACCAACTAACGAATTACCTGATTCATCTTCTGTTATTCTGTAATACTCAGGCCTGTGTATAAAGCATACAATATCTGCGTCTTGCTCAATTGCACCCGATTCACGAAGGTCTGCCAGTTGTGGTCGTTTTCCTTCATTTCCCTGACGAGCCTCCACTCCACGATTCAATTGTGATAATGCGATAATAGGAATGTTCAACTCCTTAGCCAATCCCTTCAGTGAACGTGAAATCATACTCACTTCCTGCTCGCGGCTGCCAAAACTCATCCCGCTGGCGTTCATCAACTGTAAATAGTCAATAATTATAAGCTCTACTTTATGCTCCCTCACCAGTCGCCTAGCCTTTGTTCTAAGCTCAAACACAGATAAGCTAGGCGTATCATCCACATAGATTGGAGCATCGTAAAGATCTTTCAACTTCGAATCCAGTCTGTCCCATTCATCATCAGAAAGTCGTCCGCTTTTTATGCTCTCACCCTTAATCTGACACACATTAACAATAAGACGGTTTACAAGCTGTACGTTTGCCATCTCCAAAGAGAAAACTGCAACTGGTTTCTGAAAATTAATGGCAATATTTTTGGCCATCGACAACACGAATGCAGTTTTACCCATCGCCGGACGTGCGGCAATAATCACCAGGTCAGACTTCTGCCATCCCATAGTCAATTTGTCCAGCTGATTAAAACCTGTCGGTATGCCGCTCATTCCATCTTTCCTGTTGGCCGCTGCCTGGATTATATCCATAGCTTCTTTAATAACAGGATTAATCTGAATAACATCCTTCTTCACATTCTGCTGCGACATCTCAAATAGTCTCCCCTCAGTTTCCTGCATCAAATCATCCACATCAATGGTTTCATCGAAAGCCTTTTGAGTGACATCAGAAGAGAAATTAATTAGCTGCCTTGCCAGGTATTTTTGCGCAATAATACGGGCATGATACTCTATATGTGCTGCCGACGCCACCTTCTCAGATAATTCAGCCACATACACAGCGCCTCCCGCCGCATCAAGCTCACCTTTTCGCTTTAACTCTTCTACAACAGTCAGCACATCCACCGGCTTTTGCTGAACAGCCAGACTCTGGATAGCATCAAATATTATATTGTGAACGGGATTGTAAAAACTATTGGGTGTAAGAATATCACCTATTTCGGTATATGCATCCTTTTCCAGCATCAATGCACCCAACACGGCCTCCTCAAGTTCAGGAGCCTGCGGTGGCAATTTACCCAGTTCGGGCACAATAACTGTCTTTTCAACTATTTTCGTATTTCTTTGTCTCTTTTGTTTTTCCATTTAATTTATTACAATCCTTTTCATGAATTTATTCCAGCTCAAAGTTAAGATTTACATTTATAATTCACAATAAAAAAAAACTAAAGATTACAAATGTCCACACATCATTTACACAATACAGCAACAAACCACAGTCACAATCAGGCATATACAAAAAAACCGGCATTGGGAATATTTACCCCAACACCGGTCTTCAAACAATTTAATTATAAAATCTAAATACTACAATGTAACAACTTTGTATTTTGGAACCAATGATTTCATGATTGCCCATCCAATCAGATAAGCAAATGCACAGATACAGAAAATGATGAAGTAACCTGCCGGTTTACCTTCAAATCCCATAAATGTCATATTGGTTTCTCCTGCATAATGGAATAGGTTTCCAGCACCTTTCTGAAGAAGCATAGATCCAATTCCTCCGGCCATTCCGCCAATTCCCGTTACCGTTGCAATTGCCCCCTGTGGAAGCATATCACCAATGGTGGAGAATAGATTTGCACTCCATGCCTGATGAGCTGCACAACCAATTGAGATAAGAATTACCGGTATCCAGGCAGCATTTCTACCCAGGTAGTCAAAGTGCATGCCAAGAGGCTGTGCCAAGAGAACCAACAGTGGGAAGAATGCAAAAATAAGCATCGATCTCATGCGTGCCGCATAAGGATTTAATCCACTTTTGTTTATAATCAAAGTAGGCAGCTTACCACCATAGATTGACAACACAGTTACAATCAAATAAAGTGTAAATATCAAAGCCATACCCAGTCCTTCCGATGTCTTAATATTAAACTGAGTATTCAGATAAGACGGAGTCCAGAAAAGGAAGAACCACCATACACCATCAGTCATGAATTTACCTGCGACAAAAGCCCAGGTTTGTTTAAATGAAAAACATTTCTTCAGAGATACCTTCTCCGCAACTTTCTTGTTTTCTTCTTCTGTCAATTCATGTTTGTCCTGCTCTATATATTCTAGCTCAGCTTTATTAACATGCTTGCTTTTCTTGGGGTCATCATACAGAAACACCCAAAATCCCATCCAGATAAAACCTAAAACCCCGATAATTATAAATGCCATTTCCCATCCAAAGTATTTTGCCAACGGAGGAATAGTCAAAGGAGCAAACAAAGCACCAATTGAAGCACCGGCATTAAAAATAGAAGTTGCATAAGCACGGTCCTTTTTGGGGAAGTACTCAGCGGTTGCTTTAATCGCTGCAGGGAAGTTTCCTGCCTCACCAAGTGCAAGAATACCACGTGCCACTAAAAAGCTCCACATACTAACTGTTGCAATCACCACAGCAACATCACCGGTAGCTGCCGCAAGCTCTGCCGCGCTTCCAAGTCCTACATAAGCTTCAGTTGCTACTCCACATACAGCATGCAAACAAGCTCCAACACTCCATACACCTATTGACCACAGATAACCCTTTTTAGTACCCATCCACTCCACAAATCTTCCTGCAAAGAGCATACTGATTGCATAAAAAATTGAGAAGAAAGAAGTAATAGTACCATAGTGAGATTCATTCCAATGAAATTCGGGTTTAATAAACTCATCCCAGGTCAGTGACAACACCTGTCTGTCCAGATAATTAACTGTTGTAGCCGCAAAAAGCATTGCCACCACCGTCCAACGGAAATTTGTCATTTTTCCCGTCTCTTGTTTTAGTAGATTCATTTTTTTTGATATTTGATTGATTTATTTCTTATACTTGGCTGCAATAGAGATACAGAAACGAGACAACTCCGTGATTTTATTCCAATCACCGCCTGCTATCACATCTGCCGGGAAAAGGTTTGAACCAATACCAACAGCAGTAGCACCGGCTCTAAACCATGCAGAAAGATTCTCTTCGGTAGGCTCAACACCACCTGTCACCATAAGTTTCGACCATGGCATCGGTCCCTTAATGTTCTTTATAAAGGAAGGTCCGCCAACGTTTCCACCCGGGAACACCTTCACAATTTCTGCTCCCAACTCCTGAGCATGACCAATTTCTGAAATTGATCCGCAGCCGGGCGAATATGCTATCTGCCTTCTGTTACATACCGGGAAAACATCGGGATTAAAAAGCGGGCCAACAATAAAATTGGCACCCATTTGAATATACAGTGCAGCTGTAGGAGCATCAATTATAGAACCAATTCCCAATATCAACTCTGGACATTCTTTGTCTGCCCATTTCACCAATTCTGCAAAAACCTCATGAGCAAAGTCGCCCCTGTTAGTAAACTCAAAAGCTCTGATGCCACCATCATAACATGCCTTCACTACTTGTTTTGCAACATCTATTTCTTTGTGGTAAAAAACAGGTACTATACCGGTCTCTTCGATGGTTTGATATACTTTTAGTCTTGAAAATTTAGCCATTATTTGTATTCTAATGTTATTATTTCTGTGAATTTTATTATCTCACCACTCTGCCGGAGCCATCGCCCTTCATAAGTGCTTCAACTTCTTTTACTGTTACCAGATTAAAGTCACCATAAACAGTATGCTTCAGACATGAAGCAGCTACAGCAAAATCTAATGCTTTCTGATCATCTTCCTTATAGGTCATTAATCCATATATTAAACCACCCATAAACGAATCACCTCCCCCTACTCTATCTACAATATGAGTTATATCATATCTTCTTGATTGATAAAGTTTATCAGAATAGAGACAACCGCCCCAGGTATTATGATTTGCATTAATTGAACCACGAAGTGTGATAATTACCTTTTTAGCTCTTGGGAAGCGCTGCATCAGCTGCTTACAAACAGACTCAAATTCAGTTGCATCCACTTCACCACCCGTATGTTCTACTTCAAAGCCCTCCGGTTTAATTCCAAAAACCTTCTCAGCATCTTCTTCATTACCAAGAATCACATCACAACCAGCAACTAGTTCGGGCATTATTTCCGAAGCAGTTTTACCATATTTCCATAGATTCTTGCGATAGTTAAGGTCAGTTGAGACAGTTACTCCCAATTCATTGGCAACCTTTATTGCCTCAAGGCAAACATCAGCTGCTCCCTGAGATATGGCCGGTGTAATACCTGTCCAGTGAAACCAGTCAGCATCTTTCAACACCTCTTTCCAATCAACCATTCCCGGCTTAATATCGGCTATAGAAGAGCCGGCACGATCGTAAACAACTTTTGATGGACGAGCTACAGCTCCGGTCTCAAGGAAGTAAATACCAACCCTGTCACCACCTCTAACTATGTTTTGGGTACCTACATTGTGTTTGCGCAGTTCTGAAATACCCCAGTCTGCTATTTCATTTTCAGGCAAACGGGTTACAAATTCAACCGGAATACCATAATTAGCCAGAGAAACTGCCACATTAGCCTCACCACCACCAAATGTAGCGGTCAGATTATTGCTCTGTGTAAATCTTAAATAATCAGGAGTTGCCAGACGTAGCATAACTTCTCCAAAAGTGACTACTTTTTTCATATCAATTAATTGTAATTATTATAGGGTTATTTATTATTTCCCTTTGTTGTTGTAAATAGTTAATCCAACTGTCAAAACTATCAAATCCATATTTATTCCACCCTCCTCCGGTGTAATAAGTATATGACTCACCTGACGAATAGCTGTTAAAACCTAAAAAGTGACCATTAGCAATTTCACAATCACTAAATCCAGTAGGGTTAATCACACCTGTAAAAATGATTCCATTATTCGTATCTTCGGGTAACTGATAGGCAATAATGCCATTGTCCTTGTCACTATAAGTACTATTTTCACTTTCGCTGGACATTACAAGCCCGGTAGCCAATGTCAAGTCACTCGAAGAAGAGTTAAATGTTTTGATAACTTTATTCAGATGTTTATTGGCTTCCAGAGAAATAATTCTAGATTCCACAATCTCGTCATTGCCTACCATATAAGGAGCATATTTCAATTCAAATGTGAATCTCAGAGGACCATTTTCTATAATATTGGCTTCTGTGAAGTTTTTTCCCAGACACAGTTTGTTGTCATAATATGGTGCCGTCATTCCCAGCCCCAAAGTTGGGCCTACTTTATAGAAATCCACCCCCTCACCATGATCATCATGATAGGAAGCAATACCGGCCAAATCATCTTTGTACCATTTGTCTATAACAAGGTTTTCTGTTTTCTTAACCCATATATCCAAACCACCGCTGATCTCACCTGTTTCTTCCAAAGCCGGCCCATATACTCTGTATGCGACAAGATTATTCTCCCACGTAAAATCATCTTTGCGTTCAGGTACCAGACGGCCATAGACCAATGGGTTAAACTCTTCAGGGGTACCCTTCTTTATTATAACTGTATCGCTCTCATGAGCATCCAGACTTACAGCAAAAATCAAAGCAGAGGGTTGATCTTCTCCATTATAAATCAGTTGATATGGAATTTGATCACCCAATTTATTTGTAACAATTATATTGTCACTACTTCCCGGATTAACTCTGTCGTAAATATCATTAAGACTTACTTCAACAACTTCCAATTTCCTTTCTATATCAGTTGGATTACTAACAACAACTTCTACAGTAGCATTGGTGCTTAAACAGGAAGTAATAAAAAGTGCACCTAGTAATAAATAGATTATATTCCTATTCATATATAATGCAATTTAGGGCTGCTTTCCAATATATGCTAATATTCCTCCGTCAACATACAGAACATGCCCGTTAACGAAGTTAGATGCTTCTGAAGCTAAGAATACTGCAGGTCCTTCCAGGTCCTCAGGATTACCCCAACGCCCTGCAGGTGTCTTTGAAATAATAAAAGAATCGAATGGATGCGGAGAACCATCAGCCTGTTTCTCACGAAGCGGTGCAGTTTGCGGAGTAGCTATGTAGCCCGGACCAATTGCATTACACTGAATGTTGTGACCTCCATATTCAGAGCAAATATTTTTAGTAAGCATCTTCAGACCACCCTTTGCTGCGGCATAAGCAGATACAGTTTCTCTACCCAGCTCGCTCATCATCGAAGCAATATTAATGATCTTGCCATGACCTTTTTTAATCATAGCAGGTATCACCGCTTTCGATACAATGAACGGACCTATAAGGTCAATATCCACAACCTGACGAAAATCTTCCACACTCATTTCATGCATGGGAATACGCTTGATAATCCCCGCATTGTTAACAAGAATATCTATAACGCCAATTTCCTTTTCAATCTGTGCTACCATATCTTGTACAGCCGACTCATCAGTCACATCACATATATAACCATAAGCTTTAATTCCTTCAGCTTTAAAGTCAGCAATACCTTTATCAATATTATCTTTGTTACGACCATTAATCGCAATTTTGGCACCTGCATTTGCAAGGGCTTTAGCCATGGCGAATCCTATACCATAGGATCCGCCGGTAACTAAAGCAACTTTACCATCTAATCTAAAATTCACCATTATTTGTTGCTATTTTATTTTTCTATTATTTCAAATCAGTAATTGCTGAAAAATCCTGATCACCATAATCCAGATTCTCTCCTGCCATTCCCCAAATGAAGGTATAGTTAGAAGTTCCCGCACCTGAATGAATAGACCATTCCGGAGAAAGCACAGCCTGATCGTTGTGCATCCAGATATGACGAGTTTCCTCTACTTCACCCATAAAGTGGCATACTGCCTGATCTTCCGGAACTTCAAAATAGAAGTAAGCTTCCATTCTGCGCGAGTGAACGTGTGCAGGCATAGTATTCCAAACACTTCCGGGTGCCAATTCGGTCATTCCCATCTGCAACTGGCATGTTTCCAACACCTGATTAACAATCATCTTATTGATATAACGATGATTTGAAGTTTCCAATGAACCTAATTCAGCAACCTCAGCATCAGCCTTTGTTATTTTCTTGTCAGGATAGTTGCGATGAGCGGTAGCCGAGTTGAAATAAAACTTAGCAGGATTATTTTTGTCCTTACTTTCAAAATATACCTCTCTGTCACCCGAGCCTAAGTATAATGCTTCTTTATAATCTAACTCATATGTTTCATTTCCCACTTTAACAATTCCGGGACCTCCCACATTAAAAGTACCAAACTCACGTCTCATCAAAAACACAGGTTGCTTTAACGGATCTATCGCCTCCAGATGAAGTGATTCATTAACCGGCATAGCTCCACCAACAACCATTCTGTCATACATAGAGTAAACCATATTTACCTCATCAGCAGCAAAAACTGTTTTAATAAGGAAATCATCTCTCAATCTGTCTGTTGTGTAGTTCTTTGCATCCGTTGGATTCGTTGCGTAACGCAGTTCGTAATTAGTTTTCATTTTATTTATATATTACATTTGATTAGTTTCAAGCTTTGTCATTCACAAAAACACCCTCACCTAGAGAGTGGTTTTATTATTGAAAAGTTAATAATAAAACATCTTTTTTGTGTTTACGTCCACAGTTATTATTATACATCATATTCGAAAAAACAAAATTACTAATAAATTTCAAATTGACAAGATAAGTCAACTATTTTTT
>CAYFUQ010000044.1:0-19374 GCA_964346415.1 uncultured Proteiniphilum sp. | reverse complement strand
AAATTGAAGTTATGTTGCGGCGTGGTGAAATTGATGTGGCAGTAGTTTTTGAAGACAACTTCCAGACAAATCTCATACACACAGGCAAGGCACAGATTCAAATAATCAGTGATGCATCGGACCCCAACACAGGTTCCATTGCTTCTAACTATGTGATGGCTATTATCGGAAACTATCAGAAAGAGATGATGGGTATTAATCGCATACCATACAACATTGAGGTGGAGAGCACTCTGCTATACAATCCCGATCTGCAGTCGTCTTATGCTTTTGTGCCCGGAGTGATGGGGTTGATTATTATGCTAATATGTACCATTATGACTTCCGTGTCCATTGTGCGCGAAAAGGAGCGAGGCACTATGGAAGTTCTGCTTGCTTCCCCTTTGAAACCCTCCACCGTTTTGTTTGCAAAAGCTATTCCCTACCTGGCACTTTCCATTGTCAATCTCATCAGCATTTTGCTTCTTGCTGTATTTGTGCTGCATGTTCCCATAAAGGGGAGTCTGCTTCTGTTGCTGGCAATTTCCACAATCTATATATTCCTTTCGCTTGCCATCGGACTGATGATCTCTACGCTGGTAAAGACACAGGTCACTGCAATTTTGATTTCGGGTATAGGAATGATTATGCCCGTTCTGATACTTTCGGGAATGATATTCCCCATTGGCAATATGCCCGACATACTTCAGTGGGTATCGGCAATGGTGCCTGCACGATGGTTTATAGCTGCCGCCAAAAAGATTATGATTGAGGGGCTTGGAGGGGCAAGTATCCTCAAAGAAACTCTGATATTGACCGGTATGAGTGCGCTGCTGATGTTTTTGAGTATTATAAATATTAAAACAAGATTGGAATGAGTGTGCTCAGATTTTTAATAGAGAAAGAATTTAAACAGACAATGCGAAATGAGTTTATTCCTAAGCTGATTGTCTTTTATCCGGTCATTGTGCTATTGATGTTGCCATGGGCTATCAACTTTGAAGTCAAAAACATCAGAATTGATATAGTGGACAACAGTAAAAGCAACTATTCGCAGCGGCTTATCTCCAAGATTGATGCCTCTTCCTATTTTATTTTAAATGACTTGCCCGCTTCTTATGAACTGGCAATGCAAAATATTGAGAATAAAAAAGCCGATATCATTCTCGAAATCCCTCAATCGTTTGATGAGCAACTTGTCAAAGAGCGGGGAGCTAAAGTACGTATTGCTGCCAATGCTGTCAATAGCACCGAGGGGCTGCTGGGCAACAGCTACCTCATGCAAATAGTCACTGACTTTTCAAATGAGGTGCGCGAAGAGTTGATGCCCGCCGCCTCTGCCCGCCAAACAGCAATGATTGAAGTGGTACCCAACTATCGATACAATCCCACTCTTGACTACAAAAAGTTCATGCTGCCGGCTTTTATCGTATTGATTGTTACTCTTATAACAGGTATCATGCCGTCTATGAACATTGTAATGGAAAAGGAAACGGGAACCATTCAGCAAATAAACACCACACCTGTCAGCAAGTTTACATTCATACTGGCCAAGCTCATTCCCTACTGGATAATAGGCCTGTTTATTATCACAGTTTCGTTTGCTGCTACCTGGTTGATATATGGCTTACTACCCAAAGGCAGTTTCTTAACCCTTTACCTAACCAGTGTTATATTTATTGTGGGTATTTCGGCAATGGGAATTATCGTCTCCAACTACTCCAGTAATCTTCAGCAGTCAATGTTTCTGATGATGTTCTTTATATTGATTATTCTGCTGCTCAGCGGACTGTTTACCCCTGTTTCGGCCATGCCTGTGTGGGCACAATTTATTGCACACAGCAATCCGCTTACCTATTTTATAAAAATAATGCGCCTGGTTTATCTCAAAGGCAGCAACCTGAGAGATGTGTTAAATCCCATACTGATGCTGGTTATGTTTGCGGTGGTGCTTAACAGCTGGGCAGTGCTCAGCTACAGGAAAAGAGGGTAGAGGCTGAAAGATAAATTAATACTAATTTTACATTTTAAGAACGTATAGTTTCATTTCTCGCAAACTTTGTATTAAATTTGCACACATATATATAAAGTGTGCATCTCATGTCGTCACCTATCTCAAAGACAAAACAAAAACTAATGGAAGTATCACGCAAGCTCTTTGCAAAAAAAGGAGTTGACAATACAACCATGAACGATATAGCCGAGTCATCCGGATTTGGGCGTAGAACTCTATATACATATTTCAAAAACAAGAATGATATCTATAAGGCGGTAATCAGTTCAGAGATTGAATCGATGCATAAATCGCTGCAGAAGGTTGTTGACCTTAATATTCCATCCGAAGAGAAACTAATGATGTTTACTTTTGCACGCCTCGATGTGATCAGAGATGTAGTGAGGAGAAACGGAACCCTGAAGGCTGATTTCTTTAGAAATATATGGCTGGTGGAAAATGTGAGAAAGGAGTTTGACAAAAAAGAGATGCATTATCTGGAGACAATTCTCAGCGTGGGAGTTGAAGAGGAAGTATTCGAAGTGAAAGACGTTCCAAAAACTGCAGAGATTTTACACTATGCACTCAAAGGATTGGAGGTGCCGGTAATCAGAGGGGTGCTCAATCTTAGATATGCCAACGAAGAAGACCGCGAGATAATAAGCAGTCTAATATTCAAAGGACTAATAAAGAAATAGAAAACAAAAATATAAACTTATGAAATTACTTGAAGGAAAAACAGCTATCGTTACAGGTGCAGCCAGAGGAATCGGGCGTAAAATAGCTTCCAAACTTGGTTCAGAGGGCGCCAACGTTGCACTTATTGTTCGCAAAATCAACGAATCGGTTGAAGAGTTGGAAAAAGAAATCACTGCCTACGGCGTGAAGTGCAAAAGTTATGTAACAGACGCTACAGACTATGACGGTGTTCACAAAGCTGTTGAAGAAATCAAGAACGATTTTGACCGTATCGACATTTTGGTAAACAATGCCGGAATCACACAAGACGGACTGATGATGAGAATGAGCGAAGAGCAGTGGGACAATGTGATAAACGTGAACCTGAAATCTGCTTTCAACTTTGTACATGCCGTTACACCCATCATGATGCGCCAGCGCTCAGGAAGCATCATCAATATGAGTTCAGTTGTGGGAATCTCAGGCAATGCAGGACAATCAAACTACTCAGCATCCAAAGCGGGTATGATTGGTTTCTCTAAATCATTGGCCAAAGAACTTGGTTCGCGCGGTATCCGTGTCAATGCTATAGCTCCCGGATTTATCGAAACAGATATGACAGGCGCATTGTCTGAAGAAGTGAAGACAGAATGGGCAAAACAAATTCCGCTACGCAGAGCCGGCTCAACAGATGATGTTGCAAACGTGACCACCTTCCTCGCTTCCGAACTGTCGGGCTATATGACAGGTCAGGTACTGAGCGTTTGTGGCGGAATGAATATGTAGCTTGATTTTGGACATGTTCATGGAAGTATTGTACGAAGACAATCATATAATTATAATAAATAAAAAAGCGGGTGTGCTTGTTCAGGGAGACAAAACAGGCGACACCCCGCTTATGGATTTAGTCAAAGACTATATTAAAGTCAAATACAACAAACCAGGCAATGTGTATCTGGGTGTTGTTCACAGATTGGATCGACCCACAAGTGGCATTGTAATGTTTGCGAAAACGAGCAAAGCTCTTTCACGGCTCAACGAGCTGTTTCGTCACGACAAAGTGGACAAAACTTATTGGGCTGTGGTTAAGAATATGCCCAAAAAACCGGAAGCTACACTCACTCACTTTCTTATTAAAAACGAGCGAACAAATAAATCAACAGCACATGATGTTGAGAAACCCCGCACCAAGAAGTCAATCCTGCATTACAAACTGATTGCAAAGTCAGACCATTATTATTTGCTGGATGTCAATCTGGAAACAGGGCGCCATCATCAAATCAGATGTCAGTTGTCCAAGATAGGAAGTCCCATAAAGGGCGATCTGAAGTATGGAGCCGAACGCTCCAATCCTGATGGCAGCATCTCGCTTCACGCAAGGAGTATATCTTTCACACATCCCGTTTCTAAAGAACAGATAAATGTTACTGCCCCGGTTCCCAACGACACGTTGTGGAAAGATTTAGAATCATCCGTTTTAAGTTAAAAAAGAGGTGATTATTGATAGTTTTATGGTGTGCAGGAAAACAAAATATTAAAAAACATATAAATAAATATTTTTGCTTGCTATTTGCAACAGATTTATTTATAAATGTGACAATTGTTTTGTAATTTTGTGTGTTTTCAATCAAAAAATAATCACAATTTGTATTTACTCAATATAGGTTGTCAATCATAATAAAAACTAACTTATGGAAAATTTAAATGAAGCATTCAACCTTATGCTGGTTGGAATGATTTCCGTGTTTGTAATTCTATTTCTTGTCGTATATATCGGTAATACAGTGGTAAGGTTGACAAACCGCTTTGTGCCTGTAGATTCAATTGCTACGAAAAAAGAAATAGCGAAAGGTAAAGACAGACCTTCCAATCCGGCAAAGATTGCAGCTGTTATAGCAGCAGTGGAAGCCGCTACAGGAGGCAAGGGAAAGATAGATAAAATCGAAAAAGTAGAATAGAACAAAAAATTAAAACAGATCAAATATATTATGGCAAAGGAAATTAAATTTAGTTTACTGTACAGAGATATGTGGCAGTCGTCGGGAAAATATGTTCCGACGGTAGATCAACTTGTGGAAGTAGCCCCTGCAATTGTAGATATGGGTTGCTTTGCCAGAGTTGAAACCAATGGTGGCGGATTTGAGCAAATCAATCTGTTGCTGGGCGAGAATCCCAACAAAGCAATTCGCGAATGGACCAAACCTTTTCAGGAAGCAGGAATCCAAACGCACATGCTTGAGAGAGGATTGAACGGAATTCGTATGAGTCCCGTGCCGGCCGACGTCCGCAAATTGATGTTTCAGGTAAAGAAGAAACAAGGAACTGATATCGCCCGTTCATTCGACGGACTTAACGACCCACGCAACCTTGAACTTTCTATCAAATATGCCAAAGAAGCAGGAATGATTTCTCAGGCAGCTCTTAGCCTCACCGAGTCTAAAGTTCACACAGTTGAATATTATACAAATCTGGCAGACACTCTTATCGAAATGGGTGCTGATGAGATTTGCGTGAAAGACATGGCAGGTATCGGTCGTCCCGTTACTATTGGTAAAATCATCAAAAACATAAAAGAGAAACACCCGCATATTCCAATTACCTATCATGGTCATGCAGGTCCCGGTTTTCAGATGGCATCCATCTTGGAAGCAGCCAAAGCCGGTGTTGATTATGTTGACACTGCAATGGAGCCACTTGCATGGGGAACAGGACATGCCGACATTCTTGCAGTGCAGGCAATGTTGAAAGATGCCGGTTTCAAAGTTCCGGACATCAACATGAAAGCCTATATGAAAGTGCGTTCACTTACTCAAAAATATATCGACGACTTCCTTGGATACTACATCAATCCAAAGAACAGACTGATGAACTCTCTATTAATCGGTCCCGGATTGCCCGGAGGTATGATGGGTAGTTTGATGTCTGACCTCGAAAATAACCTTGAATCGCTAAACAAATGGTTTGCCAAAAACGGTAAAGAGCCTATCACACAAGATGATCTGCTTATCAAACTATTTGATGAGGTATCCTACGTTTGGCCAAAAGTTGGTAATCCTCCGCTGGTTACTCCCTTCAGTCAGTATGTGAAAAACCTTGCTCTGATGAATGTTATGAACCTTGAAAGAGGCAAAGGAAGATGGTTGCTTATCGCGGACAATATCTGGGACATGATTCTGGGTAGAACAGGTCAACTACCCGGTAAGCTTGATAAAGAAATTATACAGCTGATTGAGAAGCAAGACAAAGAATTCTTTACAGGAAATCCACAAGAACTGTATCCCGACAAACTGGATGAGTTTAGAGATGAGATGAAGAAAAACAATTGGGACTTCGGTCAGGACGACGAAGAACTGTTTGAACTTGCCATGCATCCTGAGCAATACAGAGCTTACAAATCGGGTGAAGCAAAAGCAGCCTTCGAAGCAGATCTGCAAAAGAAGAAAGATGCCAAACTTGCGAAAGAAGCTAAAGTTGAAAACGTTGACCACAGCAACGGTAATGGAGACAGTCATTTCCAGCCACGTCAGATGATTGTTAATGTTGACAATGAAGAGTATGTGGTTCACATTTCATATCCCGATAGTGATGGAGTATTCCTGCAATCAAATATCTCGCAGATTTCACAACACTCAAATCCCATTGCGGCTACACCCAATCCATCTCCTGCACCAGCATCAGGCAATGTTCACGAAGTAGTATCTCCCCTCGAAGGTAAGTTCTTCCTGACAAAAGATACATCTGAGACTGCGTTGAAAGTAGGCGATCAGGTAAAAGAAGGTGATATCATCGGATACATCGAATCGATGAAAACATTCAACGCCGTGGCTTCTGAAGCAACAGGCAAGGTAATCGAAATTTGCTACGCCAATGGCGACTCGGTAGATGAAGATGACGTATTGATTAAATTGGGATAATACGATGAATGATATATTAACGAAACTGGTCGAGATGACCGCATTCACCAGCTTTACATGGGGAACCGTGCTGATGCTTCTCATATCTTTTTTGTTGCTCTATCTGGGTATCAAAAAACAATATGAACCGTTGCTGCTTGTTCCCATAGGCTTTGGTGTAATGCTTGCCAATCTTCCAATGGCAGGTTTGGGCATTGTGGATAACTCCCTTGTTCAGGCAGCCGACGGAAGTTATATGAACCTCATGGACATTGCCAATAACTTTGGCATCATGAACTTCCTCTATTATACTCTTATAAAAACAGGACTGTTACCACCCATTATTTTTATGGGTGTAGGAGCACTGACCGACTTTGGGCCCATGTTGCGCAACCTGCGCCTCTCACTATTTGGTGGTGCAGCTCAAATTGGAATTTTTACAGTTCTTATTTTTGCAGTTCTTGTAGGTTTTGAGTTAAATGAAGCAGCGTCTCTCGCTATTATTGGCGGTGCCGATGGTCCAACGGCCATCTACACCACCATCAAGCTGGCTCCGCACTTGCTCGGACCAATCGCTATTTCGGCATACTCATATATGGCACTTGTTCCGGTAATTATTCCTTTGGTTGCCAAATGGACAATGACGAAAAATGAGTTCAGGATTCACATGAAGAAGATGGACAAAGAGTTTCCTCCAAAACATGAGATTAAGCACCTCAAGACTACCAAAATCATCTTCCCTATCGTATTGGGAGTTGTAGTGGCAATCTTCGTTCCTTCGGCTGCGCCGTTAGTGGGAATGTTGTTGTTTGGTAACCTGGTTAAAGAGATTGGTGCAAATACTAGTCGTCTGGCAGATGCTGCTTCAGGTCCGATAATGAATACTGCAACAATCTTCCTGGGACTGACTGTGGGAGCAACCATGACAGCCGAGGTATTCCTAAGAGCACAAACTCTTGGTATTATCATAGGTGGATTCCTTGCCTTCGCTATTTCAGTGGCTGGCGGTATCTTTGTAGTTAAGATCTACAACATGTTCGCTAAAAAGAAAATCAATCCGCTTGTTGGTGCAACAGGTCTGTCCGCTGTTCCTATGGCGTCACGTGTAGCCAATGAAGTAGCACTAAAGTATGATAAAACCAACCATATTTTGCAATACTGCATGGCAAGTAACGTATCAGGCGTTATCGGCTCGGCAGTTGCAGCCGGTGTGTTGATTTCATTCTTAGGATAAGATACATTTCTATATAACTAAAATCCCTCTTCTGAAAACTCAGAAGAGGGATTTTTTATTGTATTATGTTTTGCACAACCTGACTCGGGTCTCAATTATTTAATATACGATTAATTAAAAATCATCCGGATCGGTTCGCAATGCAGTAGCGGTAACAGAGATAAACTCTTTATCGAAATGAGTAAGTAACATCTCCACCATCTTGGTATGGTAGTGAGTGTACATCTTCGACGGCATATTCTTTCTGTCTTTCCTCTTAATTAGCCCAAAACGCAATTCGCTCTCATCAACCCAAATCTCAGGTTTAAAGAAAGTCTCATTTCTCCACAAAAGAGTAGAGTAGGTCAGTCGCCCATCATTTAGAATTGCCCACTTCTCAACCCTCTTCGATTCTATTCCCTCATAAATGTTATCCAACAATATATTTGGATTCTCAGTCTTAATTATGATTGCCATATTATTTTTGTGTCAATGTTCCTGATTATAGTATTCAATTACTCCACCCAGCGGCGATTTCTCAATCTTACCCACCTCAAGTCCCAATTCATTTGCTACCCAAATTATAGATTCCGAGAAATGGAATGCAATTGAGCCCACAAAATTAATCTTTTTCACCTTAATATCGTAATGCATTATGTTTCTTTGAAAGAACTCCGTGAAACTACGCTTAACAATATCTGCTATGGTAGGATCATCAATATTTTGCACAATAAAGGGAGTAAAAGAAGCCAGGAATCTGCTAGGAAATGGCTTGCGATACACCCTGTCAATTATATCACCGACAGTCATACCATACTGCTCCAGCAACTTCTCTTTCAACCCCTCGGTTAGCTGCCCCTTCAGGGCATCACCAATCAAAAGCCTGCCCATATGGGCACCGCTTCCTTCGTCGCCCAGTATAAAGCCCAACGGCGACACATGGTTTACAATCTTTTCCCCGTCCCATTCACACGAGTTGCTTCCCGTGCCCAATATTGCCACTATTCCCGCCTCGTTACCACAAAGCGCATGAGCAGCAGCCATTAAATCACTGTAAACCTCAATGTCGTCCGTATCAAATGATTGTCGCAACGCCCGCTTAACATTATCAATCTTTTCGGGAATGCATCCCGAACCATAAAACCTAACTTTGCAGATGTCATAGTCGGCAGTTTGCGGCAGCACATCAGCCCTCACCACGACAGCAATCTCTTCCTCCGTCTGAAACACAGGACTTATTCCCTCCGTCTGAAACTGGTGCACCACATCACCCGACTGCAATATTACCCAGTCCGTTTTACTTGCACCACTATCGGCAAGCAGATATATATTAGAATCACACATGAGATAGGGGAGTGTTCTTTTTAGAAAAAAGTAAAGGGCAGCCTCGACTGCCCTTTACAGGTAATTTATTTAATAAGAAGACTATTCTTCATCTTCGCTTTCGTGCTCTTTAAGCAGCTTTTCCTGGATATCCGAAGGAACCAGCTCATAGTCGGCAAACTTCATAGTGAATGAACCACGACCGCCTGTGATTGAGCTCAGCGATGTAGCATAGCTTGACATCTCTTTCAGCGGAACGCGTGCTTTCAGATTCTCAAATCCTTTCTCGCTCTCCATTCCCATAATCATGGCGCGGCGACCTTGCAAGTCACTCATCACATCACCCATATAATCTCCGGGAACTGAAACATTAACATCATAGATAGGCTCCAGAATTTTCGGACCAGCATTTCTAAACGCTGCACTAAATGCATTTCTACCTGCAAGCAAGAAAGAAATCTCATTAGAGTCAACGGGGTGCATCTTTCCGTCATACACAATCACACGAACGTCGCGCGCATACGAACCGGTAAGAGGACCTCTCTCCATACGTTCCATAACACCTTTCAAAATTGCAGGCAGGAATCGTGCATCGATAGAACCACCCACAATACTATTCACAAACACCAGTTTACCACCCCAGGCCAATTCAACCGTCTGCACATCTCTTGCCTGAATCTTAAACTCTTGTCCGTTAAATTTGTAAATCTCAGGTACAGCAGCACCTTCCACATAAGGCTCCACAATCATATGCACTTCACCAAACTGGCCGGCACCTCCCGATTGTTTTCTGTGACGATAGTCCGAACGAGCTTGCTTAGTGATAGTCTCACGATATGGAATACGCGGCTCCATAAAGTCAATCTCAATCTTATCGTTATTCTCAAGTCTCCACTGAAGAGTCTTCAGATGAAACTCACCCATACCCGAAACGATGGTTTGTCTCAACTCTTTAGAATTCTCAATTCTTAGTGAAGGATCTTCCTCTCTCATTCTCACAAGCACCTCGTTAAGTTTCTCAGAGTTTGCCTCCACCTTAGCTTTAATAGCTCTGCGGAAACGTGGCTCGGGATACTTCACAAAGTCAAACAAGTTCTCACAGCCCTTGGCATTAAGAGTATTTCCTGTTCTTACGTTCTTTAGCTTCACGGCTGCACCGATGCTACCTGCTTCAAGTTCAGTAACCTTGGTACGCATTTGTCCGGCCACAGTATATATTTGCGCCAGGCGCTCTCTTGAACTTCTATTCACATTGGTCAGGTCGTCACCTTCAGTCACCTTTCCACTCATCACCTTAAAGTAAGATACCTCACCGATGTGTGGTTCAACAGTTGTTTTAAAGAAAAACAGACTTGCAGGTGCCGATGAATCCGGTTCAACAACCTCACCTGTTGAGTTTTCAACTCCATCCATCTGATCGGGCGATGGTGCTGCAAGGCTAAGGAAGTTCATCAATCTGTGAACAGCCATATTCTTTTCGGCAGACATGCAGAACAATGGAAACAGACTGCGGCTAATCATCCCTTTCTGGATACCGTCAATCATTTCCTCCTCTGTCAGTGTTCCCTGATCAAAGAACTTCTCCATCAGAGTATCGTCATTTTCTGCAGCAGCTTCCAGCAACACCTGGTAAAACTCAGCAGCTCTTTCCTTTTCCTCTTCAGGTATATCTAACACCTCAGGCGCAGTAGCACCCGGTGCCCATTTGTAATACTTTTGTTTTAATACATCAATAATCCCCGTAAAGGCCTCGCCCGTACCGGTTGGGTATTGTATCGGAACTAATTTGTTTCCGTAAAATTCTTTTAGATTGGTCAGTGTATTTTCGTAGTCTGCTTTATCATGGTCAAGGCGGTTCATTACAAACATGATTGGCTTATTCAGAGCCTCCACCTGTCTAAACTGGTTTATGGTTCCCACTTCCACTCCGCTGGTTGCGTCAATCAGCATCAGAGCCATATCAGACACCGCCAGGGCCGAAGAAATGTTTCCTGAGAAATCATCAGATCCCGGACAGTCTATCCAGGTCATCAATTTGTTTTTCCACTCGTATGAAACAATCGTTGAGAATACTGAGTATTCATATTCTTTTTCAACGGGGAAATAGTCACTAACTGTGTTTTTACCTTCAATGCTACCTTGTCGTTTTATAAGACCACACTCGAAAAGCATAGCTTCGGCGAGGGTGGTCTTACCTGATCCAGAATTGCCCAGAATAGCAATGTTTTTGATTTCGTTCGTTTTGTAAACTTTCATGATTAAATAATTATTAGAGTATTAAAATTTGTGTTCAACTATAATAAAAACGACTTTGATACCTAAGGAGGCTTACAAAGTCGTGCCTTATTAATTCGAGATGCAAGTTATATATTTATCGGGATATGCTACACTTATTAATTAGTGTTATATAACATGTTTGAAATGGTGTTAGAAGGCTTGTTTGTATATGTTTTCAGGCACTCTGTTTCTTCCTCCAGATCTGATACGAATTGGCCAGATTTTGCCACAGCACATACAATCCCGGTCCAAGTGATGCCAGTGGATTCAGATAAGTTTGAGCAAGCCAGATGGCCAATATAGTGTTCTTCTGCCCCAATCCCTGACCGCCTGTCACCGTAGCATTATGCTTCGAACCAATCTTGCGGCCAAACAAAAACTGGAACACACAGATAAGCAGCGAAGCAGTGGCAATCAATATCTCAAGCAGATAATTGGTGCTGCTCTGAGCAGCCACAAATTTCACAACACCACTTATAACTATAGTCAGCGCCACCGCCCATATATAAAAAGAAACAATCTGTGCCGACTTCACCCTCTCGTGAAACTTAGGCGTAGTTCGCTGAGTGAACAGAGCCAGCAAGAAAGGCAGTATCAATATCGGAACCACCTTCTTCACTATATATACAAATGAAGTCAAAAACGAAACATCATTGCCGCTCATCCCGATAAACGACAAATATACCGGCGCAATAAATGCCACCGACAGATTGCTCACCAAAGTGAACGTAGCCGCCGAAGCCACATTACCACCCAGAATGCCCACCACAACCGGTGCCGATGTGGCAGTAGGTGCCAGCACACAAATCATTGCAGCCTGTGCCAGCGTCTCGTTATATTGTTTGAGAAGGAGATAGACAGCGATGCTGCCCAAATATTGAACCCCCAGTAAAATATAGTGCACCCGCGTCAGATATATATTCCGCCACGTGATGCGACTGTAAGAAATATAAAGCATTATCGAAAGCAGATAGGGGGTTGCCGGCGACAAAACGCTAAGTTGCCTGTAAAACAATATACCTACAACAATAGCAATCAGAAGAAGATGCTTGTCAAGAATTGATAAAACTCTTGACTGTATCGTAGGTCTCTTTCCTTGCTTTTTCAAAATCGTCATTTTCAATAATAACATCGAACTCCGGCGCAAAGCTCATTTCATATTCCGCTTTCGACAGTCGGTCGTTTATCACCTCAGCGGTGTCGGTGCCGCGCTTCTCCAGTCGCTCGCGCAATGCCTCTATTGAGGGAGGCATAATGAAAACTGCAAGTGCACGGTCCCCATAAATCTTCTTCACATTCAGCGCCCCAATGCAGTCAATATCGAAAACAACATTGTTGCCCTCGTCCAGAATCTTGTCCACTTCCGACTTCAGCGTTCCATAAAACCTGTCGTCATAAACCTCTTCATATTCCAGAAACTCATTGTTTGCTATCTTCTTTCTAAATTCCTGCGGAGTAAGGAAAAAATATTCAATTCCATCTTTCTCTTCCCCGCGCGGCTCTCTGCTTGTGGCAGATATCGAGAACTGAAGATTCAGATCCTTCTCTATCAAATGCCTAATCAGAGTTGACTTGCCCGTTCCCGATGGTGCCGAAAATATTATTAATTTACTCATTATGTGTATAGCTGTCTGTTTTGTGTTTATAGTATATTTAATATCTGTTCTTTAATCTGCTCCAGCTCATCCTTCATCTGCACCACTATGCGCTGCATCTCAAAATGGTATGACTTGGAACCCAGAGTGTTTATCTCGCGGCCTATCTCCTGAGTGATAAAACCAAGTTTCTTGCCCTGTGACTTCTTCTCGTTCATTGTCTCCTTAAAGTAGCTAAGATGATTGGCAAGTCTTGTCTTCTCCTCATTTATATCCAGCCTCTCCACATAGTATATCAACTCCTGCTCAAAGCGATTATTGTCATAATCCTTGCTTTCCAGCTGCGCCAGACCCTCACTTATCCTGGTTCTCACCATATCTATTCTCTCACTCTCGTAAGGCTCCACCTGCACAAGCAGATTGCTTATGTTATCTATCTTCTCCACCAGAATGTTTTTTAGCATCTCGCCCTCCTGTGTCCTAAAAGCTATCAGCTCTTTCACCGCAGCGTCAATGCCCTTTTCAATCAGCTTCCACTCATCCTCGTCAAGCTCTTCCACGTCTTGCTTCATCACATCCGGCAGTCGCAGCAACACACTAAACCAATCATTAGGCATAGTTATCTTCAGCTCCTCCGACATCTGCATAATCTCATTATGATACTGACCCACCACAGAGCGGTCAATCTTCGACGAAACATCCTTCGATATGTACTCCAGATTGAAATGCATATCTATCTTACCTCTTTCCAGAATCTTAGCCAGGTTGTTTCGCATCTCTATTTCCTTCTCCCTGTACAGAGCCGGCATGCGAGTATATAAATCAAACTGTTTGCTGTTGAGCGATTTCAGTTCTATAGTCAGTTTTTTATGTGGAAGTTCCACAACGGCCTTTCCATAGCCGGTCATTGAGTGCACCATATTGCTTGTTTTTTTACAAAGGTAATAAAAAAAGCTACTCACAGCGAGTAGCTTATTTACATTTTGATTACTTATCTGAACTATTCAGTATCAGTTTCACCTTCATTCTCAGTAGGAACAATCAGTTTGTATCCTTTACCGTGAATATTAATGATTTCGATATTTGGTTCAGGTCTCAATAGTTTACGCAGTTTTGTGATATACACATCCATGCTTCTTGCATTGAAATAGGTATCTTCTTCCCATATTTGCTTCAACGCATGATTTCTTTCCAGGATGTCGTTGGCGTGAGCGCTCAGCAATGACAACAACTCAGATTCTTTGGTAGTCAGTTTAGTCTGAATATCGCCAATAGTCAAAATTTGCTTTTGGGTATCAAACACCATATTGCCAAATTTGTAAACCTGTTGTTCTTTTGTCTTTTTGCCTTTCACGCGTCTGATGATAGCTTCGATACGCAACACCAGTTCTTCCATACTGAATGGCTTGGTGATGTAGTCGTCGGCACCTGCCTTGAAACCTTCAAGGATATCATCTTTCATATTTTTGGCCGTCAAAAATATTACGGGTATTTCAGAGTTTACACCGCGAATATCCTTCACCAGCGAGATACCATCTTTTTTAGGCATCATCACGTCCACGATACACAAATCGTATTTTGTTTTCAAAAAACCTTTGAATCCTGCTTCTCCGTCGGGGAAAAGATCAGTTTCAAACCCTTTTGCCTGAAGATACTCTCTTAGCAATGTGCCAAGATTCTCATCATCTTCACATAAAAATAATTTTAATTTTTCTTCCATGTTCATTTATCAGTTATAATTGGTAAGCTAATAATAAATTTAGTTCCTTTATTCAACTCGCTTTCGGCGCGAATTGTTCCATTTAAGTCATTTACAATTTTCTTTACATAAGCAAGACCCAGTCCAAAGCCTTTCACGTCATGCACATTGCCTGTGGGAACACGATAGAAGCGGTCAAAAATCTTTTTTGTATCTTCACGTCTCATACCCATTCCATTGTCTTCCACACTTATAATAATCTTGTTTCCCTCATTTTTGGTGCGTATCATCAATATCGGAGGCACATCCTCCTTCTTGTATTTCAACGCATTGTCCAGCAAGTTAAACAAAACGTTGGTAAAGTGCATTTCATCAACTTTCACCGTAGTCTCTTCCGCCTGTAAATCTATATCAAGTTCTCCGTTAAATTTTTCTACCTTAAGTATATGAGTGTTTGCCACATTCACAATAATATCGTTGATGTCAGCCTCCTTTATCTTCAAAGTGGTTTTTTGCTTATCAAAGAGCGACATCTGCAACACCTTTTCTACCTGAAAACTCAGTCTCTTGGTCTCATCATTTATTACCCCTGCCACATGCTTAAACACCTCCGGCGATTTCGTCACCGACACATCCTTCAGCATCTGCGATGCAAGCGATATAGTCGAAACGGGCGTCTTTAGTTCGTGAGTCATGTTGTTTATAAAGTCATTTTTCATCTCCGACAATCGCTTCTGTCTAAACAAGTTTGCAATGGTAAATACAAACGTCACCAGCAATATAAATGTAAATATTAGCGACGGTACAAAAAACGAAGCCTCACTAAACACATAATCCTTCTTGGTAGGGAAGTAAACCCTCAGTTTGTTCAGTTTCGAAGGCGAATCGTTTGGAAACAATATCTGAGTATAGATAGACTTGCTGTCCTTAGTGCTAAAGCCCGGCGATGAAAACACAATCTTATTGTTGTAGTCCACAACCTGAAAGCTAAAAGGCACATTCAGAGCATTGTTGAGCAATTCCGAGCGAATATATTTCTCCAAATCATAGAAGTTTATTCTCTCCTGAATGGGGTCGTCGCTCGCCTTATACAATATCTTCAGAATCACCTCGTTCAGCAATCCCTGTTCATAAAGATACCTTTTCGAAAGCGACTGTTGCAAATCGTAGGACGTTTTGGAAATTGTGTTACCATCCTTCTTCGAAGACAAAAACACATTTCCCGAACCAACCCCGGTTGAAACAACACTTCTCTCATGAATAATTTCCTCAATGCTCGACTCACTCCCGTCGGGATTAGTGATAGTGGTGGTTTGTTGCGATATTATGCTTGTGCCGCTTGTTCTTGGCTGCGAGTATTGCGAATAAATTCGTTCCGACTCCAGCATGTCCTGTTCCAGATAACGTCTTGTTTGTTCCTGTTCCAATTCTCGCGACACATTTATCAAGCTTCTTTTCACCATTTCGTTAAACTGGTCGGTTCTCACAGACATACTGCTCTCCATATACCTGACCTGTAAAAAAAGTAACGAGAAGAAGGCTACTATCATTACGATTCCAAGTAGCCAAATAGTTGATTTTTTCATACTTTTCTCTTAATCTTTCTCTGTTTTAAATTGACGACTAAAATATCAAAGAGCGTTTAGTTCTCAAATTTAACAATTTAATTCGTCTTTTGTTTAACATCTCAGATTAAAATTATAAAAAAGGACGAAAACGGCTGTTTTTTACATAAAATTAAAGTTGCCATGAGAATATTTACATTGATTTAGGTTAATGTCGGTCCTCTTTTTGTGTGCTTCACTGTGTATTAAGATTTGAAATGTGAATAAAAAAAGTGTGCCCGATTTGGACACACTTTCTGTAAAATATTTCTGAGAAGAAAGATTACTCAGCGTCGTCAGCCTTTGGCTCCTCAGCAGGTTCTTCTGCTTTTGGTTCTTCCACTGCTTCTTCAACCTTTGGTTCTTCAGCAGGCTCTTCAGCTTTTGGTTCTTCAGCAACTTCAGCAGCGGGCTCTTCAGCTATTACTTCCTCTTCAACAACAGGGTTGTTTGCAGCTTCTTCTTCAGCTTTCTTCTTAGCTAATGCTTCTGCCTTAGCCTTGTTTACTTCTTTTTCAGCTTCCAGCTGAGCTTTTTCAGCAGCTCTCAAAGCTTCTTCCTCTTTTGATTTTACGCTGTGAGCTTTTTGAAGTTTAGAGTTTTTCCATGCTTCAAATCTTTTCTCAGCTTCTGCTTCATCAAAAGCGCCTTTTTGAACACCACCCAGTAAGTGGTTTTTCATTAATACTCCTTCGCTTGATAAAATATTGCGAACGGTGTCTGTTGGTTGCGCACCAACTTGCAGCCAATACAAAGCTCTGTCGAAATCTAAAGTGATGGTAGCAGGATTTGTGTTCGGATTATATGAACCTATCCTTTCAATGTATTTTCCATCCCGTGGAGCTCTGCTATCTGCAACGATAATCTGGTAGAAGGCGTAGTTTTTACGACCTCTTCTTTGTAAACGCAGTTTTGTTGCCATTTAGTAGTACTTTTAAAAATGAATAAATTTGTATTTGCGGGCGCAAAGATAGACATTACTTTGTTAAATAACAAACAATGCCATCTGTTTTACTCTTCCGACTTATGTTTTCTCTCTTTTTTCCTATGTTCGATAAACTCTCTGCTCTTTCCGGCCACATTGCGGCGCAGCTTAATAAAGAAACGTTTGCTCGGCTTCGACTTTATATAAGAATAAATATGTCTCTGTCTTTTGTCTTCCAGTATCTGGTCTATCTCTATTAATATGCCCGATTCTTCCACATCGCCAAACTCATCATTAATGGCGGTGCCAAAAAACCTCATGTAGGGCGACAATCCCATATAGGCATTAATAAGAGGAGGGATATTTAGTCCCAGCGATCTCACCTCCTTGTTCAATATTTTGTAGTCATCCTTGAAGGTCTTGCCCACAAACAACTTTTCCATCTTCTCATAGTCAGTGTTTGTCTCCAGCGGATTAATGGGGTGCACCAGTTTCTCCCTGTCGGGAAAATGCTTGTTAAGGAAATAAAGAATCATGTTGCGCGCATCCTTATTATATGTACCATACATGGTCACCTTCCCAAAGAAGTATTTCACACTTTTGTCAATGACCGTCAGCGCACCCAGTCCGTCCCACAGATTGTCGAGCGCAAATATGCCCTTTCTGCTGTGCAGCGTTGACTGATACTCAAGCGTCACAAACGAACGACCCAGCTCCACCGTGTAGGGCAGGTAGTCGTTTATAAACTCCTCCGAGAAGTTAAGCAGATGCGCCGTGGCAAGCATAGGCTTTCCGTTCTCATCCATATCCACATTTTTGCCCATGATAAATCTGTATCCACCCAATATATCCTCCTTTTCAGGATCCCACACAATCAGCTGATGGTATGGGCTGGGCATTGTATCATACTTATCAATATCAGCCTCAAGTCCGGTGCCTCCACCGTAGTGCCTGAAAGCAATTTCTCTCAGCCTGCCCACTTCACGCATCAGGTTAGGAGAGTCATGAGCTGTAAAGATGTAGATTTCGTTATTGGCTTTGTTGGTCGTTCTGACTCTTTTGCCTACTGTCAGTTCAGCTTTAATCAGATCCTTATCTACCGGCTCAATTATTTTTTGCATAGTTCTTAATTAGTCCTTTTGTGGCAGTTTATAAACAATTTCCTTTATTGCATCTGCCCACTCGTTGTAGCTTTTTGATTTATCCAATGAGCTCCATTTTATTGGCTCTCCAAAAGTAATATGAAATGTTTGATTTTTATTCTTAAACATCTCATCGGGCAGATATATTAATTCAATATTAAATTTCAGCCCCAGCGACTTTCTTATATTCGCAAAGTTATAGAAAAAGTTTGAGTTTTTCGCTTCAAAATGAACAGGTATTATATCTCTTTCAAATTCAATGGCTTTTGCCACAAAACTCTTCATCCATTCCAGGTCCACAATCCGGCCCTTAGTCTTGCGCGAACACAATCCCGCCGGAAAAGTGATAACCTGATTGTCAGATGCATAAGCCTCGTTTATGGCAATTGCCGACTGCTTAGCCTGCGCACCATACTTATTAATGGGCACAAATATCGACTCCAGGTTTTTCAGATGCATAAGCACATCGTTCACCAGATATTTTATTTTGCCATTATATTTTTGTCCCAACACAGCCGACAGGCAAATGCCGTCAAGCCCTCCCAGCGGATGATTCGACACAAAGACAAACCGCCCCTCATCGGGCACCTTGTCCAGCCCAGTCGTCTCCAGGTTGAGATTAAACTCCTTATCAATCAAATTCTGCATAAAGTCAACCCCAAACACATCCTTGTTCCGCTCAATAATACCATTCAAATCATCCTGATGAACAGTACGCTTCAAATAATTGATAGCAAACTTAGGTATCTTATTATAATGCTTCTTAGCTTTCGACTTCAAAACACTATCTATATCTATTTTCAAATTCTTATCGAGTGACATAATGCATTATTGAATATTAAACAAAGCGCAAAGTAAATACAATATATTGAGACAACAGCAATTTTGTCAAAAATCATAGTCTTTCCGTCCACATATATTAACACATGGGGGCTCGCTACCGATGATTTCAGCTTTATCAACCGGCAAAGCATCGTAGCCGACAGCGGCTGAGCAGTGTTCTAAAGGTTTAATACATAATGTGTACTTCTCCCGTCACCTTTTTGCAAGAGG
>CAYFUQ010000043.1:0-20630 GCA_964346415.1 uncultured Proteiniphilum sp. | reverse complement strand
TATGTTAAAAATACACTTTTTATAAACCATTATTTGTTCAGTTTCATTATTTTAATATATCTTTGTTGCTGTTATGATAAAAACTGTAGAGTGTGGTGTGTGTTTTTTTCTGCAATACTTAATGGGACTGCATTCGAACGTATATCTGTTAGTCATGCAATGAGTATGTTCAGCCAAAAGCCATATTTTTCATTGTCAGAGCCTAAAACTAATATGTTGAAGTATAAATTTAAATCTTTAAAATATAATTTAGTACAGCAAGTTTCAAAGGGTGATTATCACTTTTTTATTTCTTGAAATCATTTTATAATGATATATACATTAATTAGAACTTTAAATTAGTAACTTTTAAACAATCAAATGAGAATGAAAAGAATTCCAATTCTATTTTTTTCGCTTGTGCTTTCAGTGGGAGTCTTTTTCTCCTGCAAGGATAGTACCGAGGCGAATTTTCAGCCTTTTGATCCTTCAAAAGCTATAGAGGTGACTGATTTCTATCCTGATTCAGGAGGAATTGCCACCCCGATAGTGATTGATGGGGTGAATTTTGGCTCAGACACAACAGGAATGAGCGTATATTTTGTAGATACGCTTGGAGTGAAGCATCGTGCAGGTCTGGTTAGCTCAAACGGTTCGAAGATTTATGCATTTGTGCCTAAATTGACCTACCTGGAGAGAATGAAGATTATGGTTGAACGTGATTTGGGTGATAAAGCAGTTTCGGGAGTTGCTCCTGAAGAGTTTTTCTACAAAACACAAACATCTGTAACAACTGCCGTGGGAAGACCTGAGCCCGGCAACAATAATGTACGTACTGTTGGTGGTGACTTGATTTCTTCAACACTTTCCATACCTAACGCAATCTGCCTAGATGATGAGGACAATATCTTTATTATTGAGAGAGGGTTTCAAATTCAGGGAAGTTGGGGAATTCAAAATCCTCTAAATGATAAAGGTGAAGGTGCCGGATCCAATATCGTTTTGGCTGACCTAAAAGGGCAGTCTGTTGTGGTGCTTATGTATAATGCCAACATGTCAAATGCTCCTGCTTTCTCTGATGAAGAAGGGAATGAAGGTGTTTATGTACCTGAAGATGCTGGGCTTCGTTACTATCAAATGATGAAGAGTTTGACCTATACTCCCAGAAACCGCTCGCTTATTCTTGATGAGGAAACCAAAACCGTTATTGAGAATAACTGGAAGTATTCGTTTGTGGTAAATAAAAATGATCATATGGTCTATACGGTAATGTATAGAGGGCAGCTGGTACGTTTCAACCCTGTTACCCGTAATGTGGAAGTTTTACTTGATAAAGTAGTGCCTGATGTTCCTAATGGAAAGGGCGAGCAAGGTACCAATGCTTATTGTATTTTCTCTCCGCTTGAGCCAAATGTTATGTATATCAGCCAGGAAGACTACAATCTGATCAGCCGTGTAGATCTCGATATTTTACCTGAAATAGATAAAACCACCTATAAGGGAGAGTTTTATGCCGGTCTTGCTATTTCTGAAGGTCCCGTTAATGGTCGCGGATGGGAGGATGGCGTACTTCTTAGTGCTAAATTCCACTCACCCAAACAAATCGCATTTACAGATGATGGTAAACTATATATTGCCGACACTGGTAATCACTGTATTCGTGTAATTGATACTACTGTTCCGATTAATCAGGCAATAGTTAATACTGCTATTGGGTTACCTGAAAGCCCCGGTTTTCAGGATGGAGGTCCGGAGTTTGCCAAGTTTGACAAACCCACGGGTGTAGCAGTGAGCGCTGACGGAACAATTATTTATGTAGCCGATGCAAACAATCACGTAATCCGTAAACTATCCATTGAGTAAAAAAGAAAATAAGATATGAAGAAATTTATTAGTTTTTTAGTTGTCGCTCTATGTTTATTGAGCACGACAACGAACGGACAAACTGTTTCCCGCAACATTACCGTGCAGGGTGTTGTGTTAGACAACTTTAATGATCCGCTACCAGGGGTTTCTATATTTTTGAAAAACGTTCCCGGGGTGGGTACAACAACAGATATTGATGGTAATTTCTCTATCAGAGCCGGTCGTAATGAAGTCCTGGTGTTTCAGATGATTGGTATGACAACTGTTGAACACCTTGTAACTCAAAATGAATCAGGTTTGAAAATTATGATGTCTGAAGATACACAGGTATTGGATGAAGTTGTTATTACCGGTCTTACTTCTCAGAAGAAGGTTTCAGTGGTAGGTGCTATCAGCAGTGTGGATGTTGATGAATTGAAATCTCCTGCCACTTCTCTCGACAATATGCTTGGTGGTAGAGTTGCAGGTGTTATGACCAGTATGATTTCGGGAGAGCCCGGAAGAAATATTTCAAACTTCTGGATTCGTGGTATCGGTACATTTGGTGCCAATGACGGAGCGCTTGTATTGATTGACGGACTGGAAGGACGTTTGCAGGATGTTGACCCTGATGACGTTCAGTCTTTTGCAATTCTGAAAGACGCTGCGGCAACAGCAGTATATGGTGTGCGTGGTGCTAATGGTGTAGTATTGATTACTACCAAACGTGGTCACTCGGGTAAACTTCAGATTTCTGCACGTGCCACCACTCAGGTGAATCAACTGCGCAGATTGCCCGAATATCTTGGGGCTTATGATTATGCCATGCTTGCCAATGAAGCAAGAGCCTTGTCGGGTGACAGAGATTTATATACAGCGCTGGACCTTGACGTAATTAAAAACGGACTCGACCCTGAGTTATATCCAGATGTTAACTGGTTTGATGAGATTTTGAAAAAGACCTCAATGCAGCAACGTTATTATATGAATGCCCGAGGTGGTGGTGACGTAGCTCAATATTATGTTGCTATTGGTGGTCAATTTGAGGATGCAGCTTATAAACAAGACGACGTTAAGTTTAAGAAACCTGTTGCTTATAACAAACTGACTTATCGTGCAAATATTGATATGAACCTTACTCCAAAAACCAAAATGTATTTTGGTGTTGATGGTCATATCACCAATCACACAATGCCCGGTAATGCTAATACAAATGGTCTTTGGAGATCAGCTCAGATGCTGACACCGGTTATGTTTCCCGTAAAATATGCTGATGGTACCTTGCCAACATATGGCACTGAGGATATGTCATCTCCATATACTCAGTTGAACTATACAGGTTATAGCACAAATAATGACAACCGTAATATGCTTACCCTGGAGGTTGCACAAGATGTTGGCGGATTTTTCAAAGGATTAAAGCTATCCGCTCAGGTCCAATCAGAACTTCAGACTTTTATTACTGAAAGCAGAAGATTGAGACCTAATCAGTATCGTGCTACGGGTCGTGACTCACATGGTAACCTGATTAAATCATTGCGTTTAAGTGAGCGGTCTGTTTCATATGCTAAAGGTAGTAACCACTGGAGAAAATATTATTTCCAAAGTAAAGCAGACTGGAATCGTTCTTTTGGCTCACATGACCTTGGCGCTTTGTTGTTCTACTTTATGGAAGATATTCAGGACGGACGTTGGGAGTTTGATGATTTGGGTATTAACTCAATCCCCGCACGTCGTCAAAACTTATCAGGACGTGTATCATATGGTTATGATAATACTTATTTCATTGATGCAAACTTTGGATACACAGGATCTTCTCAGTTTAAAAAGGGAGAAAGATATGGTCTGTTCCCATCGTTAGCTCTTGGATGGGTTCCCACTGGGTATGACTGGTTTCAGGAAAAACTTCCATTCATAAGCTTCCTTAAAATCAGAGGTTCATACGGTTTGGCCGGTAATGACCAAATCACTAATACCAGATTCCCCTATCTGACACTTATTAACAACCGTGCCGGTTCTACATGGGGACACAGAGACTATGGTATTACCGAGCGTACCATTGGTGCTGACAACCTGAAATGGGAAGTTGCAAAGAAAGCTAACCTTGGTATTGAGGCAAACTTCTTGAATGACAGACTTAAGTTTGTTGCCGACGTGTTCCGTGACGATCGTGAAGATATTTTTATGACAAGGGTTACACTGCCTAACTATCTTGGGTTGACCAACCTTCCTTTCTCTAACGTGGGGCGTATGCATAGCTATGGTTCTGATGGTAATGTCGAATACTTCCATAAGCTCAACAATGATATGAGCTTTACCGTAAGAGCTAATTACACGTTCTCACAAAATATAATTGACTATTATGAAGAGAATAAGTTGCCTTATGATTACCTGAGTGTTACAGGAAAACCACACGGCATTATACGTGGTTATATTGCTGAAGGGTTGTTTAAAGACCGTGAGGAAATTGAAACCAGCCCCGACCAAAGTGGATTTGGACGTGTTCGTCCGGGTGATATCAAATATCGCGACGTAAATGGTGACGGTCGTATTAATGAAGATGACAAAGTTCCGTTATCTTATGGAAATCAGGTCCCAAGACTGATGTATGGTGTGGGTGGTGACTTCCATTGGAAGAATTTGACCGTTGCCGTTCTTTTCAGAGGAGCAGCCAAGGTTGAGTACTATCGTTCCGGAATTCATATTCACAATTTTGGAGCAAATGCACCAGGTTGGATTCCTTTCTATAATGGTGATTTGGGTAACGTTATTAAACTTGCCAACAACCCTGCCAACAGATGGACACCTGCCTGGTATTCGGGAGATCCTGCTACTGAAAACCCAAATGCGGAATTCCCTCGTTTGTCATATGGAAATAATACCAATAATGAGCAACTATCTACATTCTGGAAACGTGACGGTTCGTATATCCGTCTTCAGGAAGTTAGTTTAAGATATAAACTTAAAGATTTGAACTGGATTAAGCTGATAGGATTAAATTCTATTGATTTGGAATTTGTAACCAATAATATTTTCACAATTGATAAAGTGAAATATTTTGACCCTGAGCAGGCTCACTACAATGGTGGCGCTTATCCAATTCCTACTTCTTATACATTACAGTTATACTTCAACTTTTAATTATTATTTCAATGAAAATATTTTCAAAAGCTATACTACTTGGAGTGTTTTTCAGTGTAATACTTAGCTCCTGCAACTTTTTAGATGTAGATAAGTATTTCGAAGACACTTTTCAACAAGATTCAATCTTTCACAGTCAGAAGAATGCTGAAGGATACTTATGGCACACACCCACACTGTTCCCAGATCCTGGAGCAATATGGGGTTACCCCTGGAACCCGGGTCAGCTGGCATCAGATGAAATGACAGCCAGATGGCGTACCGGCCAGTTCCCCGGTATGAGATTTACTGTTGGTGAAATTAACGAACGCAACCTTCCGGGTAGTATGAATATCTGGTATAATATGTATAAGGTTGTGCGTCGCTGCAACACCATGTTGCAAGATGTGGATAAAGTAACTGACATGACAACCCGTGAAAAGCAGTTATATAAAGGATATGTTCACTTTATTCGTGGTTATGCTTATTATCATCTGTTGATGAACTGGGGTCCGTTATTGATTATTGGAGACGATGTTATTGCAAGTTCAGAATCAGCAGAGCATTATAATCTGGAGCGTGCCACTTATGATGAGTCGGTTGACTATATTGTAAATGAGCTTGAATTGGCGGCTCAGGTAATTCCTACCAAACTTCAACAATCACTTAACTTTTATGAGCGTCCAACAAGAGGTGCTGCACTTGGTTTGATTTCCAGATTGCGTTTGTATCAGGCATCACCACTCTTCAACGGAGGTGAAGCGGCCAGAAGGAGCTTTGGAACCTGGAAAAGAAAAAGCGATGGTGCTTTTTATGTTAATCAAACAGAAGATCCAACTCGTTGGGCTGTAGCTGCAGCAGCTGCAAAAGCAGTAATCGAAATGGATATGTACGACCTTTACGTTGTTGAGGCTGACAACCGTAATCCTTATCCCCTTGCTGATAATGTGCCTACCGATCCTTTCCCGAACGGTGCAGGTGGCATAGATCCCTACTACTCTTATTCACACATGTTCAATGGTGAAGGTGTTATTCAAACCAACAAAGAGTTTATATGGGCTATGAATTCATCAAGCGTTCAAGAATACACTCGTCACTCATTCCCTGTTTATTACGGAGGTTGGGGAAGTATGTCGGTTCCGCAGAGAGTTATTGACAGCTATTTGATGATGGATGGACGCACTATTCATGACTCATCGGATGAGTATCCTTATGAGCCTGATCTGCGAGAACTAATTGGAGAGAACAAGAAACTGGGCTCATATGAACTAAGAGATGATGTTCCAAAAATGTATAATAACAGAGAAGCAAGATTTTATGCTTCAATTGGATTCCCCGGTGCATTTTGGGCTATGAACTCAGCATCTCAGGATGGAAACTTTAATAAGAAACAATTCTGGTTCTCGAAAGACGATAACTCGGGAATTACAGGAGCTGGTAATAATATTGAAGACTATTGTGTTAGCGGCTATGTACCTACTAAGTATATTCACCCTGATGATTCATGGGCAAACGGTAAAGGAGATGTGAAAACAGCTTTCGTTACAGGTCCTAAGCCATTCCCAATTATCAGATATGGCGAGATACTGCTTGAGTATGCTGAGGCACTAAACAATGTAGAAGGAAGTGTGACAGTTACTGTAACAGGTCCTGATGGTGTAGTTAAGGATTACAATATAACACGTGATACTGAAGAAATTGCAAAATATTTCAATATGATCAGATATCGCGCAGGACTACCGGGTGTTACTAACGCTCAGCTGGCTTCAAAAGAGGAGTTTCAGAATGTGCTCATGAATGAGCGTCAGGTTGAATTGTTTAATGAAGGATATCGTTACTTTGATACTCGTCGTTGGGGAATCTATTTGGACAATGATGCCAATACTTCTAACTGGCGTGGTTTGAATGTTGAAAAAGACAGAACCAATGTAAATAATAACGAAGGATTCTGGGACATCGTAACCATCAATACACAAAACGTACGCGACCGCATAGCTAAGCCAAGTATGGTATTGCTGCCATTGCCTCACGATGAGTTGCTGAAAGTTCCTGCTATGGATCAAAACCCCGGCTGGGACAGATAAATGATTTCAGAAAATAACGACTTAAAATGAAGAAAATGAAAAATAATATAAATAAATTATACATAGTTGTTGCATTTGCCATAATATCTGTTTTGGCTGCCTGTGATTCCTATGATTTTGATCAGGAGCAATTCAGAAATGAAATAAACCTGTTAAGTAATTCTGAAATGGTGTATGACCGTCAGGTAGCTAATATAAGCGAAGATGGAGATGTAATTTATCTGGTTGCAGGAATGAGTGGTACAAACTCATCTTCTAGTGCTCTTACTGTTGGCATAATGGAGGCAGACTCTCTTTTTCATGCCTACAACAAATCTCAATTTGATATCGATGAGTCCAGGTTTGCCAGATGGCTTCCGGAAGAGTGCTATACAATGCCTGAAATGAAAATGCAAATCAACCCCGGTGAATTCCAGGTAAGATTCCCCATTCAGTTGAAAAATCTTGATCTGATTTCTCCCGACTCTATTTATTTCCTGAACTATCAGATTGACCCTTCGGTAACAAAGGCGTTTAACCCGGCAAAGAAAGAGGTTTTGTTACGTATCTATAAGAGTAATGAATTTGCCACAACGCGAACCAATACTTTCTATAACTACACAATTTCTTATGTGACAACACTGGTAGATGGTGGAGCTATAAGACGTCCCACAAGTTCGAATCAGGTTTTCCCCTTGGGTGTTAACTCTGTTAGAATGCTGGCGGGTGATGAAAGTATGGGAGATATCAAAACAGCTCTTGATCGAATCAATAATAATAGTATCAAAGTGACCGTAGGTGAGCAAACGGCTTATGACCCATCTGCAAGGGTTGTAACTATTGAGCCCTATAAAGGTATTGATGTGGTTCAAATGGCTCCTAAAGGTATTTATGACAATACCTACCTGATTAATGCCATTTCTACTCCTGACGGACGCAGTACTTACTACAAAGAGTTCAGACTGCATTATAAGTATCGCCTAAACTCGTCTAGTCCATATAGAGAAGTTGAAGCTGTATTGAGAATGGAGTACAATCCTAGAGCAGATTTATTGTAGAATTTATAAATGAAACATAAGATGAAAAACAGAATATTGTTTTTAGGACTAGTGGCGATGTTGTTGACAGCACTTAGCTTCAATTCGTGTAGTCCTGACTATGAGACAGAGTTTGAAGTTAAAACTCTTAAGGTAAAGAACAGAGACCTGTCGGCAATTGCTTTTGATGTTAGTGGCGGCAGCAAAGAAATTCCTGTTGAAACCAATTTATTGGTAGAGCAATGGGTGGCATCTTCAAATGCTGAGTGGTGTAAAGTTGATAAGCAATCAGGTAAAGTAACCATATCAGCAGGTTCAAGCGACCTTTATAGACCCAGGGTAGCAGTAGTTACAATTGCATATGGCCATCAGTCATATGAGATTCAGGTACGTCAGTCCGGTGAAGAGGCTATATTGTTGATTGATGGGGAGCGTGAAGGGGTTGTAAAGACAATTGCTCCTAACGGTGGTGATTTTGAAGTGACTGTAACATCTAATATGCCTCTTGATTATATTAATATTCCGGAGCTGGGTGTTGGCGGACCATGGATTGAATTGACCTCAATTGAAGACATAAGCGGTGGACAGATTTTAAAGTTTACTTCTATTCGCAATATGGATAACTCAACCCGTGAGGCTGTCGTTACTCTTCAGTCGTCTAAAAATCATCTATATACAAGCTCGTTCATAGTAAGTCAAAGTAGTGTGTGGAAGCCTGTTGAATTGCGTTTGGATATGCTTTCTGCAAATGCCACACAAGATAATGACGGAGGTGGTTTGCCTGCATTGATTGATAATAATATGGGAACATACTATCACTCATTGTGGAGTGGTCCTGCACCGGGACAGAAACCACACTATATCCAGATTGAATTTGACGAGCCACTGGAATTCATAGCTATCGAATATCACGGCAGAGGTGGCGGTAACGCTCCGGGTGATGTTAAGAGAGCAGGTATCTGGGTAAGTGAAACAGGTGGAGACGATGATTCAGAATGGACGAAGGCTGCAACTGTAACTTATGATATGAATACCACAGTTAATACTCGTTATAAAATGAATGAGGTGGTTGCTGAGCTGGGAGGCGAATACAAATATATTAGATTCATTCCTGAAGCAAGACGTAATGCAGATCCATTAGATCCATCCGGAGGAAATGGCTGGTTCAACATGGCTGATATGTTTGTTTATACTTTTGACACAGAATAGGATTATATTTATTCTTTAAATACTTTTGTAAGGGGAAGGAGAAATCCTTTCCCTTATTTTCTTAATATGGATATAGAGAACATGACAATAATTAAATTGAGAAAGATTACAGGATTTTTGATATTCATTTTTCTATTAACAACAGCTTGCAAAGAGCGTGTGGATATTACCCCTCATGAAGTTGATCCGAAAGCGGAAGTGTTTTTTCAGGGAGCAATGGATATAATCAATGAATATGTGGATGTTGACTCTACAAGGAAGGCAATAGAGTTGATTAACAAGGCTATCGATATTGACAATATGAATCCCGATTACCACGGTGTGAAGGCAAAGTTGTATGCCGAAATGGGGCAACTTGCAACAGCACTTGAGATTCAGGAAAACGCTGAGAAAATTGGTGCTGTTAACGGAGAATACTTGTTGCAACTTGGTTTGTTTCAGGCAGCTAAAGGCGACGAAGGAGCAGCTAATATCAGTTTCGGAAAAAGCAATGATTACCTAAAAGAAGTGTTGAGACAATATCCGGACAGTCTAGGCGCATTTATTAATCAACAGGCAGCCAATTCACTCTATTATGGTGAGGACTCTTTGTTTATGAATAATGTAAAGGAGATACGAGACAGATTTCCTGATCGTTTGATGGAAATAGAAATGACACGAAGAGTCAAACCTCATAATTTGATAAGACAAATAAAAGCTATTGAGCAAGACGCCATTAACGAAATGATAATGGATATTGACAGAGATCTTTTTCTAAATGGAGATGAATAAACTACTCAGTATTATTAAAATAAAATAAAAAGACGCAGGTTAATTCCTGCGTCTTTTTATTTCTTGTTTTATAAGCTGGAGCTCACGGCTTGTTTGCCCCCTCATAGATGAGTTTTCCTCAGCTCGCCTGAAAAGATAAGGCATCATGGTTTTTACCTCTCCATAAGGTACATATTTAACCACATTAAAACCTTTTGCTGCAAGATTGAAAGTGATATGATCACTCATTCCATATAGCTGAGAAAAATATATGTTGGGGTGATTGACCGGAAGATGGTATTTGCTGAATTTACTAACAAGCAGCTGAGTGCTCTCCTCATTGTGAGTGGCAACCATTAAGTTTACTTTGTCGATCTGCTGAATTAAATGTCTGATAACATTATCAAAATCCTTATCCGTAGCCGGTTTGTTAGGGTGAATAGGCGAGTTATAACCAAGCAATTCTGCACGTGTTCGCTCAATTTCCATATAGGCACCACGAACTATCTTTAGTCCAAACAGTACCCCCTTGTCAGTTGCATGTTTCAAGTGCTCCTTAATCCTGTCGCAAGAGTCATGTCGGTACATTTGGTAAGTGTTTTGTACAATAGCTTTCTCTCTGTTGTACTTTTCCATCATTTCCAGCACCAGTTTGTCAAGATAAGGCTGTATCCATGAGTGCTCTGCATCAATCAGAACCGGAACCCCCAGTTCATGCCCTTTTCTGAAGATGGAATCTACACGATTGTAAACTCTTTCAAGTTCTTCAGTCTCTTCATCGCTAAGTTCGGCTTCATCGCTTTTTTTCGCCAGCAAAACAAAGCGACCTATACCTGTTATTTTGAAAGCACTGAAAGGAACATTATTCTTATTTTGATGAGCAAATTCAATGGTACGTATTATCTCAGCACAGCTTGCATCAAACAACTCTTCGCTTTCTTCACCCTCCATGGCATAATCGAGAATGATGCCCACATTTCGCTTAGCAAGGTTTTCTATGGTCTTGCTACAATCTTCTATTGAGACTCCACCCACAAAATGCTTGTATATGGTGTTTCTTATTATGCCCTTTATCGGGAAATGAATATTGAAAGCAAGGTTAACCATGTGCTTTCCTACTTTTACCATACCGGCATTATTCATAACTTTGAAAAGCATATTAGCCTGGCGCAATTGCGCATTGCTCTTATCCTTAAAAGCAATCTCTAGATTCTCAAAGTCTATTCTCTCATTATTGGACTGCATATTTTTCTTTGGAATTCTGTGTTTGACTGTTCGACAAAAATAAGTATTATTTTCTTAACACCAACACTGAAAATAAAATAATCATCTAATTGTGTTTTTTTGTGGAATATTCGTACATATTTAATGATCATTTATAATCCTTTCTGTGTTAAAATAAAATATATCCAAAGTTAATGATTGAGTTCTGTCATTAATTTTCTAATTTTGTACAAATAGAAAATTGATTAACCCTATAAAATAACAACTGTTTATGCCAAAAGGAATTTACAGATTACCTCAAGTTAAGAATGAACCTGTATTGAGCTACGCTCCGGGAACCCCAGAAAGAAAAGTATTAAAAGATAAGTTGGCCGAATTGCAAAAAGGAGAGCTTAATTTGCCTATGATTATTGATGGTAAAGAAGTGAGAACAGGCAATTTACATGACATTCGCCCGCCACACAATCACCAACATTTGTTGGGACATTATCATCAGGGCGACCAGTCGCATGTTCAACTGGCCATTGATGCCGCACTGAAGGCAAAGCCGGTATGGGAAGCGATGGGATGGGAGAGTCGTGCCGCCATTTTCCTGAAAGCTGCCGACCTGATTGCAGGGCCTTACCGCGCTGAGTTTAATGCCGTGACAATGATTGGACAATCTAAAAATGCCTTCCAGTCGGAGATTGACGCAGTGTGCGAAACTATAGACTTCTTCCGCTATAATGTTAAGAACATGGTGGATATGTATGGAATGCAACCGAACTCTTCACCCGGCGTATGGAACCGAACAGTGTGGAGACCATTGGAAGGCTTTGTATTTGCACTTACTCCTTTCAACTTTACATCCATTGCTGCCAATCTGGGTGCTGCACCTGCTCTTATGGGGAACACGGTGGTGTGGAAGCCTTCCAAAACAGCTGTCTATTCGGCTCATTTAATAATGAAGGTGTTCCGTGAAGCAGGATTACCCGACGGAGTAATCAACCTTGTATATGCCGGAGGCCGAGAAGCTGCCGAAGTGATATTTAACCACCGTGACTTTGCGGGATTGCACTTTACAGGTTCTACCGGTGTGTTCAACAGTATGTGGAACACTATTGCTAAAAACATGAGCAAATATAAATCTTATCCTCGTATTGTGGGTGAGACAGGTGGCAAGGACTACGTGTTTGCCGACAAAACTGCAGATGCAAAGCAGGTAGCCACAGCGCTGACCCGTGGTGCTTTTGAGTATCAGGGACAGAAATGCTCAGCCGCTTCGCGTGCGTATATTCCTTCCAATTTATGGGACGACGTACGTCGCTATATGGAAGAAGACCTGGCTTCAATTAAGACAGGCGTTCCGGAGGACTTTACCAACTTTGTCAATGCAGTAATTGATGAAGAATCATTTGACAAACTTGCAGGGTTTATAGATGCAGCCAGGGAATCGGCAGATGCAGAGGTTATCATGGGTGGCAATTATGACAAATCGAAAGGTTACTTTATCTATCCCACAGTGATATTGGCAAAGGAGCCCGATTATATCACCATGCGTGAAGAACTGTTTGGCCCCATTTTGACAATATATGTTTACGAGCCTGAGAAGCTTGATGAAACAATGGAGATACTGGACACAACTACCGACTATGCATTGACGGGAGCGATATTCTCTGCCGACAGGGCAAACATTGAGCATATGACAGCGAGGTTGACACATACAGCGGGCAACTTCTATATCAACGACAAGCCCACGGGTGCAGTTGTTGACCAGCAACCATTTGGTGGTGGCCGCGGTTCGGGGACCAACGACAAGGCAGGATCAATCTTTAACCTTCTGCGTTGGGTGTCACCGCAGACAATTAAGGAAAACTTTGTTCCGCCAACTGACTATATGTATCCCAACTTTGAGGAAGAGTGACAATATAATTAATAGTTAATAATTTAAGCGTCTGTGCTGCGGATAAGCAGCACAGACGTTTTGTTTTATAATACAAAAAGGAGTAATTTTGCATCCTCAAAATCACAGAGATGAAACAAAACAGAAACATTAAAGACTATGAAATTATGTCGCCCGTGGGTTCGTATGAATCACTAATGGCGGCAATACAGGGTGGAGCCGACTCCATTTACTTTGGTATTGAGGGTCTGAATATGCGTGCCCGTTCTTCCAACAACTTTACTATAGACGACCTGCACAACATAGCTAAGATATGTCGCGAAAACAATCTGAAGAGTTACCTGACTGTCAACACCATTATCTACGACAATGATATATCGCTGATGCATAGAGTGGTCAATGCCGCCAAAGAGGCAAACCTATCGGCCATTATTGCATCTGACGTGGCAGTGATGATGTATGCCCGTAGTATCGGAGTTGAGGTGCATCTTTCCACACAGCTCAATATTACCAACACCGAGTCGCTAAAGTTTTATGCACAGTTTGCAGACGTAGTGGTACTGGCTCGCGAGCTCAATCTCGATCAGGTTGCTTCTATATATAAAGATATTGTGGATCAGGAAATCAAAGGCCCTTCGGGTGAGTTGATTCGCATAGAGATGTTTTGCCACGGCGCACTTTGTATGGCCGTTTCGGGCAAATGCTATCTGAGTCTTCACGAGAAGGCTCGTTCAGCCAACAGAGGCGATTGCAACCAGATTTGTCGCAGAGCTTATATAGTGAAAGACAAGGACAGCGAAATAGAATTGGAAGTGGATAATGAATATATCATGTCGCCCAAGGATCTCAAGACTATTCACTTTATGAATAAGATGATGGATGCCGGAGTGCGTGTGTTCAAAATAGAGGGACGTGCCCGCGGTCCCGAATATGTGCGCATCGCAACCGAATGCTACAAAGAGGCTATCGTATCTTATCTTGACGATACATTTACAGAAGAGAAAATTGAGAATTGGAACGAGCGACTTGCAACAGTCTTCAACCGTGGCTTCTGGGATGGATACTATCTGGGGCAACGTCTTGGCGAGTGGACGCACCGTTACGGATCGGGAGCAACCAAGCGCAAGGTATATGTGGGCAAAGCCATTAAGCATTTCACCAACATTGGAGTAACCGAATTCCTGGTGGAAGCTCAGCCAATAAGCGAAGGTGAGGAACTGCTTATCACAGGCCCAACCACCGGCGCTGTGTTTGTGACAGCAGAAGATATTCGCGTTGATTTGCAGACAGTAACCGAAGTAACCAAAGGTCAGCGTTTCTCCATAAAGACACCCGAAAAGATTCGTCCCAACGATGAACTCTACAAGATGGTGAAAGCAGTGAGACGCGGCACAGCTCACGAACGTTGATATATGCCATAATTGACAATTAATCACCGACTTTGTTTGTGACATAATTATTTTATTGTATCTTTGCACTCCGAAAAAATCTGTTTTTCGGATTAAATCATAAATTATTAATTAATTCTTAGTATGAACAATTACGAAGCCGTTTTCATTTTGACTCCCGTTTTGTCTGATGCTCAGATGAAGGAAGCGGTTGAAAAATTCAAAAGCATCCTCACTAACGAAGGGTCCGAAATTGTAAACGAAGAAAACTGGGGATTGCGCAAACTTGCATACCCCATCGACAAAAAAAGCACCGGCTTTTACATTTTCTTAGAGTTTAAAGCTGAGCCTGCAACAATCGACAAATTGGAAGTTAACTTCCGTCGTGACGAGCGCGTTATTCGCTTCCTGACTATCAAGCAAGACAAATTCTCACTTGAATATGCAGAGAAGAGAAGAAGAAACAAAGGAGCTAAAAGTGCTGCGAAAGTAGAAGAGCCGGCTAATGCGGCTGAAGTTGAATCAGAAAACAAGGAGGGATAAAAAGATGGCTAAACAATCAGAAATCAGATATTTGACTCCCGTATCGGTTGATGTTAAAAAGAAAAAGTATTGTCGTTTCAAAAAGAATGGTATCAAATATATTGACTATAAAGATCCCGAGTTTTTGAAGAAGTTCCTTAACGAGCAGGGCAAGATTCTTCCCCGCAGAATTACAGGTACATCACTAAAGTTTCAACGTCGTATTGCGCAAGCAGTTAAGAGAGCACGTCACATTGCTCTGCTTCCATACGTAACCGATTTAATGAAATAAAAACAGGAGGAAAAGAAATGGAAGTTATTTTGAGAGAAGATGTAGCGAACTTGGGCTACAAAGATGATATAGTTAATGTAAAGAAGGGTTACGCTCGTAACTATCTTATCCCGCAAGGGCTGGCAATCATTGCTACCGAGTCGGCAAAGAAAGTATTGGCAGAAAACCTGAGACAACGCGCACACAAGATTGAGCAAATCAAGAATGAAGCTCAGGAACTTGCCAACAAGATGGAAGGTGTGACGCTGACAATTGCAACCAAAACCAGCTCTACCGGAACTATCTTTGGATCTGTAACCAATATTCAGATTGCAGATGCTCTTAGAGAAAAAGGTTTCGATATAGAAAGAAAGCTTATTGTGGTGAAGGATGCAGTAAAAGAAGTAGGCAGCTATGTAGCTGTTGCTAAACTACACAAAGAAGTTTCTGTTGAAATTCCTTTTGAAGTTACAGCTGAAGAATAATACTGTTTATCAAAACATATAAAAAAACTCCCGAAGATTAATTCTTCGGGAGTTTTTTGTTTTCTATAATCAGGCAACCGGCTGCTTATTTGTGCAGGATATCCATTGTGTCATTGGCTATGGTTAGTTCCTCGTCGGTAGGTATGATAACCACTTTAACCTTAGATGAAGGTTTGCTGATTACAATCTCTTTGGCGCGAACAGATCTGTTGAGCTCTTCATCAAGCTCTATTCCCATATACTCCATGTTTTTACAAACATATTCACGGGTAATAGCCTGGTTCTCACCTACACCACCTGTAAATACAAGAATGTCAAGACCACCCAGAGCAGCGGTATATGAACCCACAAACTTCTTGATACGATAGTTGTAAGTGTTCATTGCAAGAATTGCACGCTCGTTGCCGTTATTGTATCCTGATTCAATCTCGCGCATATCTGAAGAGATACCCGAAATACCAAGTACTCCCGAAAACTTGTTGAGCAGAGTTGAGATACCTTTTGTTCCCATGCGCTCTTTCTCCATTATAAAAGAAACAACACCCGGATCAACATCACCCGAACGGGTACCCATGATAAGACCCTCTACGGGTGTCATTCCCATGCTGGTGTCAACAGACTCACCGTTTTTGATTGCAGTTACCGAACCACCGTTACCAATATGAGCTGTGATGATTCGTTGATCTTCATATGGAACACCTAAGAAATCACACACACGTTGTGAAACGTATCTGTGGCTGGTGCCATGAAATCCGTAGCGACGAATGCCGTATTTCTCATACAAAGGGTAGGGAATACCGTACATATATGCATAGTCGGGCATAGTCTGATGGAATGCCGTGTCGAATACTGCCACCTGAGGTGTTTCGGGCATAAACTCCTGAATTGCGTAAATACCCTTTAGGTTTGGTGGATTGTGAAGTGGTGCCAGCTCAATACATTCGTTTAGTTTCTCAACCACATTGTCGTCGATAAGCACACTCTCATTAAAGTACTCACCCCCGTGAACCACGCGGTGTCCCACAGCTTCAATTTCGCTCAGCGATTTGACGCAGCCATACTTTTCGCTCAGCAGCACACCGAGGATATACTCTATACCTGCACGATGTTCTAGTATTTCGCCTTCAAGCATTACCTTCTGGTCGTTCGGAAGGGTTAATTTTAGGAATGAGCCTTTCATTCCAATCTTTTCGATACCTCCCTGTGCAACTACTTCTTTGCTTTTCATTTCGAAAAGCTTATATTTTATGGATGAACTTCCACAGTTTAATACTAATATTTTCATGATTTGCTTTCTTCTCTTTAATTAAAATAATGCTGTGTTGACAGATACAGGCTTTTTGTTCTCGTCGTAGATATAGAATCCTTTTCTTGTGCGCACGCCAAGCTGGTTGGAGCGGTATAGCTTCCACAAAATAGGATTGGGCTTGTAGTGGCTTTGTCCAAAGTCGTTAAACATTGCCTCCATAAGCGTGATTAGACGCTCAATGCCTACTATGTCTGCCATTCTGAAGATACCGAAACGCTGTCCGTATATAATGGTAAATGTTTCTTCAATTTCTTCAAGTGAGCTCACTCTTTCCAAAAGCAGCTGACACGCCTCGTTGAGCATGGTGGCCAGAAGGCGCAGACTCACGTTTCCGTTGCTTTCGTTGATGTGATGAGGTTTGTAGTTGATGAGCTTGGCAAATATGGCCATCCTCTTGCACACTTCCTCAGATGTGTACATTCCGCTCACAATCTCTAAAATGCGCGCATCAGGGTGTGATACGGGGAAGTACAGACTAACGCAGCGCTCTTTGTAATCAAGCTCGGCTGCCAGCTCACTGATGATAACCGTTGAGCCGTTGGTGGCTATGATGGCATCTTCTTCCAATATTTCTTCAAGTTTCTTGAAAATATTTTTGCGTAGTGGTGTGCTTCTCCTTCCGGTTTCAGAATATCGGGTACATTCTATAACTAAATCGCATCCTTTAAACTCCTCATATTCGAGGGTGGGAGATATGCGGTTCATGATAATTCTTTTCTCAGCCTGAGTCAGACCCCAGTTGCTGATTTTCTGGTTAAGCTGTTTTTCCAGTTCCCCCAGCACATACTGAATTCTCTCTTCCGATTCGTCAAGGAAAACCACATCCATGCCTGCACTTGCCGCCATGTTGATGATGTTTCGTCCTTCTTTACCGGCACCCACCACTCCAATTCTGGAGAACATGGGCTTTTTGCGCTCCATGTTGATGCTCAACCCATAGTTTTCTATAGGTTCAATGATTAATTCGCTCATAATTATATATGTTTCTTTATTATTGTTTTAGTCCTATAGCCTGGTTGGCGGTGATTGCCACCATGTTGTAAATATCTTCAACAGAGCAGCCGCGCGAAAGGTCGTTGACCGGGGCTGCCATTCCCTGAAGAACAGGTCCTATTGCTTCGGCGTTGCCAAGGCGCTGAACCAGCTTGTAGCCTATATTGCCTGCTTCCAGAGTTGGGAATACAAGCACGTTTGCCTTGCCTGCTATCAGGCTTCCGGGTGCTTTGCTCTCTCCCACAGATGGCACAAGTGCAGCATCGGCCTGCAATTCGCCATCTATAAGCAGTTCGGGCGCCATCTCATGGGCAATGCGGGTAGCTTCGCTAACTTTGTCAACAGATTCGTGTTTTGCACTTCCTTTGGTAGAGAAGCTTAGCATTGCAACGCGTGGCTCCACGCCCACGAGGCTGCGGGCAGTTTGTGCCGACGAGATGGCAATTTGTGCAAGTTGCTTTGCATCAGGGTCGGGCATCACAGCGCAGTCGGCAAATATAAGAGTGCCGTTTTCGCCATATTCGGGTGTTTTGGTAAACATCACAAACGCGCCGGACACAACGTTGATTCCGGGAGTTGTTTTGATAATTTGCAATGCAGGGCGCAACACATTCCCTGTTGTGTTTTCAGCACCTGCTATTTCTCCATCGGCGTCGCCGCTCTTAATCATCAGGCAGGCAAGATACAGCGGATCTTCGGTTGTTTGCAATGCCTGCTCGGGAGTCATACCTTTGCTTTTGCGCAATTCATAAAGCAGGTCGGCATATTGTTGCTTCTTGTCGTGCGACACAGGGTCAATTATTGTTGCCTTGCTGATATGTTTTAGTTTCATGTCAGATGCAAGCTTGTTAACCTCTTCTGTATTGCCAATCAAAATGATTTCAGCAACTCCGTCTTTTATTAGTTTATTGGCAGCTTCCAAGGTTCTTTTTTCTGTGCCCTCAGGCAAAACGATGCGTTGTTTGTCTGCTTTTGCCCGTTTGATGATTTGTTTTATTAACTCCATTATGAGATTGTTTTGGTTCTTATGATAAGAATTGTTTGATATTTCAATTTGAAATCGACTTCCTGCAAAAGTACAAAAAAAAGGGCATACAGAGTAACAAATTGATATGGAATAATTTTGTGTGGCACGATGTTTTCATTACTTTTGTTTGAGTTGATAACAAGATACTTAACTTTAAACTTAGATGAGGGAAAACAGAAAAGAGCTTATTGCTTATGCCGGACTGACGCTGATGACAACAATTATCGGGTTCTCTTTTATATTTGTCAAATTAGCTTTGCGTCATGCTTCGCCAGTCGATTTGCTGGCACATCGTTTCACGGCCGCAACACTGGCTTTACTGCTCTACTATGCGCTTCTTGAGCGTCGTGTACCTCGCTACGAGAAGAGTTCCATCTTTTCGCTTCTGGCGCTTTCGTTGTTCTATCCTATATTACTTTTTTCACTACAAACGATTGGTTTGCAATTCACAACAGCTTCTGAAGCAGGCATTATGTCGGCAACGGCACCCATTCTTACTGTTATACTTGCTGCGCTTGTTTTGAAAGAGAAGAATAATGTGTGGCAAAACTTTAGTGTGGCTCTGTCGGTGGGTGGCGTAATATATATAATGTATAAGAACGGCCTGGGAGAAGTGAGTGCAGAGACACTCAAGGGTGACTTCTTTATATTGCTTTCTGTGATTTCGATGGCTTTCTATTTTGTGTTGGGACGCAAGATGACTCGCAAGGTTGATGCAATGGACATCACTTTCTTTATGACCGTAACCGCAGCCATTGTATTCAATCTTATCTCAGTGTCGGTACATATTCACCAAGGGTCAATACCTCAATATTTTTCTGCTTTGCAGAGTAGTGAGTTCCTGTGGTCGGTGCTTTATCTCGGTGTTCTGTCGTCGTTCCTAACCTCCTTCCTGACCAACAATGCCCTTACGGTTATTCCGGCGGCACAGGTATCTATATTCAACAACTTTAGTCCTGTGATTGCAGTGCTGGGTGGTGTTATTTTTCTAAGCGAAACGCTCTATTTGTATCACATCATAGGTGGTGTGATGGTGCTTCTAGGTATTATTGGGGTTAATGTGTTAAAGAAATAATTGGAGATATCCGTCAGCAAGTGACGGATGGTTCCGACACTTGTGGAAGTGACTCGTCAGCATGTGACGGATGGTTTCGACACCTGTGGGAATGACTCGTCAGCAGGTGACGGATGGTTCCGACACTTGTGGAAATGACTCGTCAGCAGGTGACGGATGGTTTCGACACTTGTGGAAGGTACTCGTCAGCAGGTGACGGATGGTTCCAACACTTGTGGGAAGGACTCGTCAGCAGGTGACGGATGGTTTCGACACTTGTGGGAAGGACTCGTCAGCATGTGACGGATGGTTTCAACACCTGTGGAAAGGACTCGTCAGCAGGTGACGGATGGTTTCGACACTTGTGGAAGTGACTCGTCAGTATGTGACGGATGGTTCCGACACTTGTGGGAATGGCTCGTCAGCAGGTGACGGATGGTTCCGACACTTGTGGGAATGACTCGTCAGTAGG
>CAYFUQ010000042.1:11181-20713 GCA_964346415.1 uncultured Proteiniphilum sp. | reverse complement strand
TTAGATTACTACATATCATTATTCATAATGCTTTATTTAGTATAATATCATGTAAACTATCTAAAATTCACATCACACATTGGACAGACTTAAAACATAAGTTGGAGACGACGATATTATTTGTTTTATTTGCAACGAAAAATAAAAAACACAAGACATTATAAAATATAATGAAGAAAATTTCAAGAAGAAAGTTTATTCAAGCATCCGCACTTACAGGAATTGTTGGAGGAATTGCTGCTACAGGAGTGTACAAAGTAACAGAACTTTCCAGCAATGCTGAAGGCAGGATAGTCATCATAGGCGGTGGAGCTGCAGGTTTAAGCATGGCTGCATTACTCCAGAGATGGCTAAAAAAGCCAAACATTACAATAATAGATCCAAGTGACAAGCAGTTTTATCAGCCGGGGTTTACATTAGTTGCTTCAGGTGTGTATAAGCCAAAAGATGTGTGGAAGCAACAAGAGAAATGTATTCCAAATAAGGCAAAGTGGATTAAGGACAGTGTTATAACTCTAAATCCAGAAAGAAAAAATATTAGGACAAAAAATAATGGCGAGATTGAATATGATTTTCTAGTACTAACGCCGGGCATCCAGATTAACTGGAATTTAGTTGAAGGTATCACTCATAGAACGCTAGGGGAGGGCAATGCCCATTCAATATACGATTTTGAAGGAGCGCAAAAGACATGGAGCGCTATACAGAACTTCTCAAAAACAGGTGGCAAAGCAATTTTTACAGATACTTATACAAAGCATAAATGTGGTGGTGCACCTAAGAAAATTTGCTTACTTACTGATGATTATATGCGAAAGCAAAAGACTCGCGACAGCGGAGTGCTGGATTTTTATACCGCAGACCCAATATTATACGATGTTCCACACTATACACCACGATTAGAACAAATATACGAAGAAAGAAATGTAGATATCACACTTAATACTCGGGTGAAGGGAATTGATACCAAACACAAAAGGGTGTATTTAGAAAGAAATTGGTCAAATAATGAAAATGATGTAACAGAAATAGTTGAAGATTACGACTTTTTACACTTCACTCCTCCAATGTCTGCGCCTGATTTTGTTAAGGAGTCAGGATTATCGTGGCAAGAGGGTGGCCTTGCCGCAGAAGGTTGGGTAGAAGTTGATAAAGAAACACTTATCCATCCCAGATACCCAAATATAATATGTCTGGGTGACTGTGCCGGCATACCAACCAGCAAAACCTCTGCAGCAATAAGAAAGCAGGTTCCTATAGCTGCTAAAAACCTAATCCTTACAATGGAAAATAAAGAGCCAATGGAAAAGTATAATGGATATGCGGCATGTCCAATTATTACAGACTATGGTCATGTGCTGTTATGTGAATTTGATTACAACAAAAATCCCCAGCCATCATTTCCATTTAGTATTATGGACATGTCTAAAGAGCAATATGCTGCGTGGCAACTAAAAACCAAAGTTTTGAAACCATTATATTTTCATGGTATGATAAACGGTTATGGTTTTTAACTTTATAAGATAGAATAGAATAGAAAAAGATGAACTTTATAGATAGGGTATAAACTTCATCTTTTTATTTCACTTATAATTAAACATAATGTCTATTATCGATAAAATATTGATTGTTCAATCTAATGTAAATATGGTTCTTTTTTAGTATTTTTGCACAATAATGGTGCACTATAAAGTTAGGTGCTTATTTTCAAATATATTCTAACAACAATGGATAATAATCAACGTTACACGAGACGCGGAGTTTCAGCATCAAAAGAAGATGTTCATAATGCTATAAAAAACATAGACAAAGGACTTTTTCCGCAGGCATTCTGTAAAATTATTCCCGATATTTTGGGTGGTGATGAAAATTATTGCAACATCATGCATGCAGATGGTGCCGGGACAAAATCATCCTTAGCCTATATTTATTGGAAAGAAACCGGAGATATTTCAGTATGGAAAGGAATTGCTCAAGATGCTTTAATAATGAATATCGACGACTTGCTTTGTGTTGGTGCAACTGATAATATATTACTTTCTTCGACAATAGGACGAAATAAGAACCTTATTCCGGGTGAAGTTATCTCGGCTATCATCAATGGTACCAATGAGTTATCTGAAGAATTGAGCAAACTTGGCGTTGGTGTATATCCTACAGGCGGAGAAACTGCAGATGTTGGCGATTTAGTTCGTACAATTATCGTAGACAGCACAGTAACCTGCAGAATGAAACGTTCTGATGTTATAGATAATGCCAATATTTCCGCAGGAGATGTTATTGTAGGACTTTCTTCTTCCGGACAAGCCACGTATGAGTCTGAGTATAACGGAGGTATGGGCAGCAATGGTCTAACTTCGGCCAGGCATGATGTTTTTGCAAAGTATTTAGCAGAAAAGTATCCCGAAAGCTACGATAATTCTATTCCAAACGATTTAGTTTACTCAGGTGGACTAAGCCTAACGGAAGAAATTGAAGGTTTAAATATCGATGCAGGAAAACTGGTGCTGTCTCCCACCCGAACTTATGCACCTGTTATCTCGAGCATACTTAAAGAGTTACGCCACAACATTCATGGGATGGTACACTGTTCAGGTGGTGCACAAACAAAAATACTACATTTTATTGGCGATAATCTTAGAGTTATCAAAGATAATCTCTTCTCAGTACCTCCTCTGTTCGAAATAATTCAAAAACAAAGCAACACAGATTGGAAAGAGATGTACAAAGTGTTTAACATGGGACATAGAATGGAAATATATTTGCCTCATGAATATGCACAGGAAGTAATTGATATTTCCAAGTCATTTAATATTGATGCTCAAATTGTAGGCCGTGTTGAAGAATCAAATAAAAAAGAACTAATTATAAAAAGTGAGTTTGGAGAATTCTCCTATCAGTAGTTTTCAAAAAGAAAATATACTCAATCAACTCTCTAAACAAAAAACTAACATAAAAATAATAGATGTCAGAGAATTCATTATTAGATAAGCTTAATCATCTGGTTACCAGGTTTGATGAAATTGGTAAACTGATAACTGACCCAGATGTGATAGCAGATATGAATCGCTTTATCAAATTGAATAAAGAATACAGCGATTTACAAAAAATAGTTGATGCGCGCAATGAATATAAAGATGCTGTCGATGCCATTGCTGAGGCAAAGTTTATCCTGGAAAATGAAACAGATAACGATTTAAGGCAGCTTGCCAATGAAGAACTATCTATTAATTCTGAACAAATACCCGACATGGAGGAGAAAATTAAAGTTCTCCTGATTCCTGCTGATCCAGAAGATACAAAAAATGTAATTATGGAGATTCGTGGTGGTACGGGCGGTGATGAAGCTGCAATATTTGCAGGTGACTTATACAAAATGTACACTAGATATTGTGAAAGCAAAGGATGGCAAACAGAATTGACAAGTTATACAGAAGGAACTGCGGGTGGATTCAAGGAGGTAATATTTAAAGTAACCGGGAGTGATGCTTTTGGTACTCTTAAATATGAATCAGGAGTTCATCGCGTTCAACGTGTTCCGCAAACAGAAACTCAGGGACGCGTGCACACTTCAGCTGCCACAGTAGCTGTTCTTCCGGAAGCTGAGGAGTTTGATGTTGTTATCAATCCTGCTGACATTGAAATACAAACAGCACGCTCAAGCGGAGCAGGTGGTCAGCACGTGAATAAAGTAGAGACAAAAGTTCAACTCACACATAAGCCAACAGGTATTGTAATCACTTGTCAGGCAGGTCGGTCACAGGTTCAAAACCGTGAAACAGCCATGCAAATGCTTCGCTCAAGGCTTTACGATATGGAACTTACAAAACGTGTGGGCGACATAGCTTCGCGACGTAAAACATTGGTTTCAACAGGCGACCGTTCCGCAAAAATCAGAACGTACAACTATCCTCAAGGACGAATAACAGATCATAGAATTAATTATACAGTTTATAACCTGTCTGCATTTATGGACGGTGAAATTCAGGACGTAATAGATCAACTCATCATCACTGAAAATGCAGAAAAGATGAAGGAAGCAGAAATATAACCTGCCACTTGCCATAAAATAGATATATCACTCAATTTAGAAGACATGACGAAACAACAACTTTTTGAGCAAATTCAAAAAAAGCAATCTTTCCTATGCGTTGGATTGGATAGCGATATAAAAAAAATACCCGAGCATCTATTAGAAGAAGATGATCCTATATACTCTTTCAACAAAGCAATAGTGGATGCTACCGCACCCTACTGTATTGCTTACAAGCCAAATCTTGCTTTTTATGAAGCGACAGGTCTGGAAGGATGGGCATCTTTCGAAAAAACTGTTGCCTACATTAAACAACGTTATCCCGAAATGTTTGTTATTGCAGATGCCAAACGTGGAGATATTGGGAATACCAGTGAAATGTATGCACGTTCTTTCTTTGATAAAATGAAGGTAGATGCTGTCACAGTTGCTCCTTACATGGGCGAAGACAGTGTAAAACCATTTCTTATATATCCCGAATGCTGGGTAATTCTTTTAGCTCTTACAAGCAATAAAGGCTCAGCTGATTTTCAGATAATGAAAGATGAATCAGGAGAAAGATTATTTGAAAAAGTTTTACGTACGTCTCAACAATGGGCCAACGGTGAACAAATGATGTATGTAGTGGGTGCCACACAAGGTAAACTTTTCGAAGACGTAAGAAAAATAGTTCCCAATCATTTTCTGTTAGTACCGGGTGTAGGTGCACAAGGAGGTTCTCTTGAAGAAGTGTGTAAGTATGGTATGAACAAAGAATGTGGTCTGCTGGTCAACTCTTCCCGAGCAATCATCTACGCCGATAGAAGCGAAAACTTCGCACATGCCGCTCGTGAAGAGGCTGAAAAGCTTCAAAGTGAAATGAAAAATATGTTAGAACTATATCTATAAAGACACTAAACGTAATTAATGAAATAACCAAAGCCCTGCTTCTTAATTTGAGATTGGGGCTTTTTTGCATACTATCCACACTTTTTGATTATCATTTAGTGTAGTTGCAAACAAATAAATTGACCCGCCATCTTTTATTTTGGTCTTTTTTCTAATTTCCGGCACACTCATAGGAAAATTTCGAACTGATACATTCGCCCTAGTAGTTTGTGATTTAAAATATTTGATATTCTTATTATTGGGACTAAACGAGTCAGTTATCTCAAAAGTTCGACCGGGGAACTCTTCTATTAGCTTATCAGATGTATATAAATGACTATTAGGATGTAGTTTAAACAGGTTAAAACGCTGTGCAACACTTTTGAAAGCTCCTGCCTTAAGTATAGAAGCATTGGGTTCATACAAGTATTTCAAAACTTCACTTGAGTAGGAAACAAGACTTTCTGCTTCATCTTCTAATTGATACTCAAACTTCTCAGTTATACCATTGTTCTTAATGTTTACAGTCACTACTTGATGATCTGTACTGTTTTTCTCCAATTTAAAAAGTAACTCCTTACATTCATTATCAACAGACACGATATGTACTTCTGAGACATACGTAAGCTGTTTCAGTGCCATATCGATGTCCAGCATAGGAGAATATTTTACTAGAACAATATCTGATTTTTTCAGTAATTTATCTTGAATGGCGGTTAAATCGGGGCTGCAATCTTCTATCATAACCACTTTTCTCCCGGAGTCATCCCGCCTTGCAGGATCAAGATAAATCAAACTGACATCATTATCTATTGAATCTATATAGTTCTCACTTGTATCATTAATGACAGATATATTTTCCAGGCCAATTTGTGCAAAGTTGTTTTTTGCAATATTGCAAAGTGCCTCATTTTGTTCTACATACACCGAACTTGAAAACATTTTTGATAGAAATGAACAATCCACTCCCAAGCCACCCGTTAAGTCAATAAAGCTACCTGTGCTGTTTTCAAATAACGAAGCTTTGTATTGAGCAGTAGCTTCGGATGAAGCTTGTTCAAGCGATATATGAACCGGATAAATCAAATTATCATTTTCATACCACGACGGAACTTTCTTTTTAGCAATCTGTCTTCCTGCAATCTGTTTTATCAAAAACATAGAATCAAGCTCAGAATATCGTTTCTTATCAAGCTTCAGCGCCAAATTGCGTATATCCTCACATTCATGTTCCCTGATAAAAATCTTCTGTTCTGATGTTAGTTTCATATCGGATGAGCATTTTCCCAATTATCGATAAATATAATAAAAAAACAACCTGACTAAGTGAATAGCAGGTTGTTTTTAATAAATATAAATTTCTTTTCTTATGCTTCTGCAGCATTTGGAAGAACCGATACAAATGAACGATTGTTGTGACGCTTACGGAAAACTACAGTTCCGTCAATTAGTGCATACAATGTGTGATCTTTTCCGATTCCAACATTATCACCAGGATGATGTGCAGTACCACGTTGGCGAACAATTATATTGCCGGCTGTTACTGCTTCTCCACCATATATTTTAACGCCCAATCGTTTACTATGCGATTCGCGACCGTTCTTCGAACTACCTACACCTTTCTTGTGTGCCATTTTCTTTTGATTTTAAATGATTAAGCAATAATTTCTTTAACTAACACTTGAGAAAACTGTTGACGATGACCGTTCAATTTTCTATATCCTTTTCTTCTTTTCTTTTTGAAGACCAGAACCTTATCACCCTTAACGTGTGATAGAACCTCTACAACAACTTTAGCTCCGTCAATAACAGGTGTTCCCACCTTAACGTCACCCTCGTTGTCTACGAGCATTACTTTTTCAAATTCAACCTGAGCGCCTTCGTCGGCATTGATTCTGTGGACAAACAACTTTTGGTCTTTTTTAACTTTAAATTGTTGACCTTGAATATCTACAATAACGTACATAAAATAAATAACTATAAGTTATATACCTGAGGCGAGTAGCAAAATGCTCCTTCTTGTTAAGCCTATTGGTAAATCAGGGTGCAAAAATACTCTTTTAATCCGTAAATACCAAAACTTTAGCACTCAAATATCAATTATAAATCACATAATCATCACAATATTATGATATACATCTACTAAATTAATCTATATAGAAAAAAACATCAATTTTATAACATGGAAGAGTCATTTTTAAAAAGCCACAAAAGCCTTGTTAATACTGATGTTTTTCAACTTAATATGTGTGATTGATTTACACCTTTTCTACTGCAGAACTTTGTGCAGAAAAACAAAAACCCTTTGCAAACAGCTGAATTGCAAAGGGTTTTGAACGTAGTGGAGAATATCGGACTCGAACCGATCACCTTTTGACTGCCAGTCAAACGCTCTAGCCAGATGAGCTAATCCCCCTTGTTTTTCAAATGCTTTGCAAAGATAGTATATTTTATTTAAATTTGCAAAGACAATCAAAAAGTAAATCTCAACAGAAACAGAAATGATAATTTACAATACTACGTTCAGTGTTCCAAGTGAACTGCACGACGAATTTCTCATTTTTATCAGACAAGAATATGTGCCTGAAGCCATGAAAAGCGGAATTGTGCAAGAACCAAGACTTTCAAGAATATATTCTAACAATGAAGAAGAGGGCATGTCATATGCACTCGAATTTCTTGCAACCTCAATTGACAATTTAGAAAAATGGAACCTTGAAACGGGTAAAAAGCTCTATTTCCTTCTGATGAAAAGGTTTAGACAAAACATACTGGGATTTGCCACAGTTTTGAAGCCTGTTGATCTATGACACTTAAATCCACAACCATCAAAGAACGGATTATTCTTGGCATTGACCCCGGGACCCACGTGATGGGTTATGGAATTATCAGAGTAACAGATAATAAACCATTCCTTGTTGCGATGGGTATTATGAAGTTAGGCAAGTACGAAGACCATTACATACGACTTGCAAAGATATATTCCAGAATGATTGGGTTGATTGAAGAGTTTTTGCCGGATGAAATGGCTATCGAAGCTCCATTTTATGGGAAAAATGTTCAAAGTATGTTGAAATTGGGAAGAGCACAGGGAGTAGCAATGGCAGCAGCAATCTCAAGAGATATACCAATTACTGAATATGCCCCGTTGAAGATAAAAATGTCAATTACGGGCAACGGACGAGCATCTAAGGAACAGGTGGCTTATATGCTACAGAAAATATTGAAAATACCACAAGAAAACATGCTCCCCGAACTGGATGCAACAGATGGTGTTGCAGCTGCCATGTGTCATTTCTACCAAACTTTAGGAGTACAAACTGAAGGTGCCAAATATAAAGACTGGAAAGATTTTGCACAGAAAAATCAAAACAAAATCAAAAAATAGTAATTACCTCGAATAAAACGTGTCAAATGTATTATCGTCGTAATATATAATTATCTGAGTGATTTTCTTAGCAGAGGTTACGACAGGACTAAGTTCCTTACTAGCAATAGATTGAGCGTCATTTTCAGTCTCGTCACCTATGCTTAGAGGCGATTCTTTACTACTAGCATGTCTATCCATGTTGTTTAATGGCTCATTTGCGAATAAATCCTTATTCTGCAGTATTTTTTTTTCATCATATCCCTCCTTCAACATTTTTCCATCTCCGTTTATCAACCAGTCGCTATTTATATATGGCATCTCTTGTATGATACGCGAAACAACATCTAAGCTTGGATTGTTTCTGCCATTTAATATATGAGAAACAACAGCCTTGCTTATCCCAAGCTTCTCGGCAAACAGAGTTGACGAGAGATTTTCCATCTCCATTATCTGAATTATTCGGTCTTTCATAAGGACTTTTCTTTATGTATAAATATGCAAACCAATACTATGGTACAAAGATAGTATCTTTAGTTTACATTTGAAAACATTACCAATATAGTTTTCCATACAGATATGAAATACATTTGCAATCCACAGTTGTATACAATTGTAACTAACAAGTTCAACAAAGGATAGTACAATATTTATCTATGCTTTACATATCAATCATAATAAGCTCATGATAAACACATTAACTGCAAACGAAAAAGCCTATTTAACATATTATTTAGCTTTTAGCAATAGTACCTAAGTGCATGTGAACTATATCTTTAATATATATATATAATATGCTGAAATTTCATATATTAATATCGACCATAGTTATATATATGTGATTGTTAATGATGTTTTAAGCTTATAATACACATACATATACTCTAGTGTTTACTTTTCCACATGCGAGTTCACCATTGTATTCCCTACCCTTCTGGATACTTTTGTAAACAGCAATGATTAAACGGTGCCATTATAATATACAACATGTGATGAAAAACTATTTATTATACTTTTGTATAACTGCAGGAAGTGTCCTTCCAATTCGATCACACTAGGTCAACGCTTAGGAAAAAAGAAACATATTTCTAAAGACGAGCACAAGGGCCTCGGATTAGAAAAAATAAAAAGTGATGCCGTTTTTCGCACTCTGGGGAGATTAAAAATAATTCTAAATATTAGCGTAAACAAATATGGAAGGGAGAAAATAAAAGGCAATGTTGGTTTAAACATTCAGGGGAAGCAACAAATAGTTTGAAAGATTG